>JANPCT010000190.1:0-8922 GCA_031431095.1 Acidobacteriota bacterium
TCACGGCTCACCGCGCGCAGCGCGCGCGCGGTCTCGTCGCCAATCCACACCGTCTGGCTCGCGCCGTTGAACGTCTGGATCGCCGGGCGGGGGAAGTCTGTGGGGAGATCCAGCGGCTGGACGTTCGCCAGTTGGCGCCGCCAGTAGGCGAGCTCGCGATCGAGGGCGCCGCCGCGCAGCGTCTGGCGCTGCCAGACGGCGAAATCCGCGTACTGCAGTGGCGGCTCGGCCAGCGGCGACGGCCGGCCGGCTGCGAACGCGGCATAGATCGCTGTCAGATCCTCGATCATCACGCTCAGCGACCACCCGACGGTCGCGATGTGGTGCTGGGTGATCACCAGTTCGGATTCATCGGCCGTCAGGTGAATCAGCAGGAATCGAATCACCGGACCGGTCGCCAGCGCGAACGGCCGGCGGATCTCGGCGTAGCGGATCCGCTGCGCGTCCGCGCCGCGCGCCGCAGCGTCCTCGACCGATCGCAGGTCCGCGACCGTGATCGGCACGGGTGCCGGGGGAAGAATATGCTGCACCGGCTGGCCGTCGACCAACGGAAAGACGGTCCGCAGTGGCTCGTGCCGGCGGACGAGTTCCGTCAGGCTCCGCTCGAGCGCGGCGGCGTCCTCCCTTTTCAGCGGCAGGACCGTGAAGATGTTGTACGCGGCGCTCGCCGGGTCCATCTGCTGCATGAACCAGAGCCGCTCCTGCCCGAACGACAGCGGCAGCGTGCCGTCGCGGGGCACGGGTACCACCGGCGGCACCGCGGTCTCGGGGGCGTCGACCGCGCGCAGCCGTTCGAGGATCGCGGCCTTGTGCGTCGACAGCTCCGCCTGCAGCGCCGGCGTCAGGGCGCCGGTGGGCGCGCTCACTCGCAGCCGCTCGCCATCCGCCCACAGCGTGATGGCGCGCGCGCGCGCTTCTGCCAGGAGGTCGTCGATCGTCATAGCTCGATTTCTTCCCGGTTCGCGGCGCCGACGGCCGCGAGCGACTCCCGTCCTTTCGCCAGCCACTGCGATTGTTTCACGCGCTCGGCAATGCCACTCACCGTCGGCGCTTCGAACATGATCCGCAGCGGCAGATTGATCTGGAACTGTTCCTTCACCCGCGCGACGACGCGGGTGGCCAGCAGCGAGTGGCCGCCCAGCTCGAAGAAGTCGTCCTGGGCGCCGACCTGCTCGATGCCGAGGAGGTCCTGCCAGATGCCGGCAATCGCCTGCTCGACCGCGTCCGCCGGAGCGACGAAGGCGCTCGCGAGCGAGGGCCGTGCGTACTTCGTCGGTTCCTCTGCGGCCGCCGTGGCCGGGGACGCCTGCGTCACATACCGCTGGATGCGCAGGTGCAGATCCGCCGTCGAGACAACGAGGCGCGTCGCATGCGGCTGCGAGACGACGCGCTGGAACGTGTCCACGCCCTCGTCCGAGGTCATCGCGAGATCGAGCAGGGCCGAGCGGGCGTCACCGTGGTCGCCGAAGTTCCAGCCGTCCCAGTTGAGCGCGATCCAGCGCGGCCCGTTCTCGCGGTTGCGGCAGTGCGCAAACGCGTCGAGATAGTGGTTGGCGGCCGCATACGCGCCGTAGCCGAGCCCTCCGAGAACGGTCGCGATCGAGGACGTCAGCAACACGAAGTCGAGCGGCCGTCCGGCAATCGCGTCACGGAGCGCCTCGACGCCGTAGGCCTTCGCCTGGAAGTGCGATTCCGCGTCCTCGACGGTGAGCGCGTCGAGCGTACGGAAGGCGGCACCGCCCAGAATGCCCGCGCCGTGGATCACGCCGTCGAGCCGACCGAAGCGGGCGACCGCGGCGTCGATCGTACCCTTCATCGCGTTCGCATCGGCGACGTCCGCCGCGACGATCGCGACCTCGGCGCCGAGCGATTCCATCGCCAGCACCTGGCGCACCGGCTCGCTCGCAGCCTCAGCGTGAACGCGACCCGCCTTCACCGCCTCCAGCTGGTCGAGCACCCTGGCGGCGGAGCGCGTGACGAGGCAGAGCCGGGCGCGGCACTCGCGCGCGAGATGGCCGGCGACGCGCAACCCGATGCTGCCGAGACCTCCGGTAATGAGATACACACCACGCTCGCGCAGGATCCCGGCATCCGAGCGCGCGGGCAGGGCCGCCGGCTCGAACGTCTGCACCCAGCGGTGCGAGCCGCGGTAGGCGACGACCGGATCGCTGACACCCGCAGCCACTTCCGCCGCGAGCGCCGTCGCCATCCGATCGCGCAGCCGGTCGCTGCTCTGCTCGTCGAGCGCGAGATCGACACACGCGCAGCGGAGGGACGCCTGCTCCTGCGGCAGCACCGTGCACGCGCCGAGCACGGTCCGCTTCGCGGGAACAACGGGATCATCCGCGTCCACGTCCTGCAGGTAGTTGCCGACAACGAAGACTTGGGCCGCGACCGTCTGACGGGCGAGCGCGCGCGAGAGATGCATGACGCTGTAAAACCCGCGCTGCTGCGCCGGCGCGAACTCGGCCGGGCCGGGCGCCGTCACCGCCGATCCCATCGACCAGGCATGTACGATCCGCTCAGGCACGCCGCCACCGCGCGCGAGATCGTCGAACAGCGCCTGGTAGTCGTCCGCGGCGGAGGCGCGAATCGTATAGGCTTCCACGTCAAGGCGCGCGTAGCGATCGGCCGCCGCGACGGTGGTTACGCGATGCCCATCCGTGCGCAGGCGGCGCGTCAGCGCCGCACCGAACGAGGTCTCGTCCTGGAAGAGGAGCACGTGTCTCGGCGTGGACGCGTCCACGGCGGGCACCAGCGAGCGCTTCCATGACGGCAGATAGAACCAGTCCTTCACGTTCGAGCGCTTGACCATCACCGCCGGGGCGGCGGTCGGCGTGCGCGCGCCGGGTTTCACCCAGTACGACTGCCGTTCGAACGGATACGTCGGCAACTGCACGCGACGGCGCCGCTCGCCCGCATGGACGGCGTCCCATTCGATCCGCGCGCCCGCGACCCAGCCCTGCGCGACCGTGCGCAGCAGGAAGGCGTAGTCGTCCGCGTCCTGATTGTCGCGCCGCAACGACGTCAACACCCGCGACTTCGCGGGACGCGAGGCGTGGCGGCGAATCAATCCCGCGAGTCCGTCGCCCGGACCGACTTCGATCACGACACGCGAGCCGTCCTTGAGCAGTTCGTCGAGACCTGCGGCGAATCGGACCGCGTGACGCAGGTGGCGGAGCCAGTAGTGCGGATCCATGGCCTCCGCGGCCGTGATCCACGTGCCGGTCAGATTCGAGATGTAAGCGCGCTTGGGCGCGCGGAGACGCGCCCGCTTCAACGCGTCACCGAACGGCAGGAGAACGCCGTCCATCATGGCGGAGTGGAACGCGTGCGACGTCCGCAGCGGCTGCGCCGAGACGCGATCGGCCGCGAGCGCCGCCGCGAACGCCTCGACGGCCGCTTCCGGTCCCGACACCACCGTCACGTCCGGACTGTTGACGGCCGCAATCGACAGCACGCGCGGCAGGCGCGCCGTTACCGCCGCTTCGTCGAGCGAGACCGCGAGCATCGATCCTGACGGCTGACCCTGCATCAGACGCGCGCGCGCGGCAACGAGGATCAGCGCATCCTGCAGCGTGAACACGCCGGCGATCGCCGCGGCGACGTACTCGCCCAGGCTGTGACCGATCATCGCGTCCGGCTGAATGCCCCACGACATCCACAGCTGCGCCAGCGCGAACTCGGTCACGAAGAGGGCCGGCTGGGCGAACTCGGTGCGACGCAGGACCGGCTCGATTTCGGAGCGCTTCTCAGCGGCCGCATACATCAGCTCGCGCAAATCGCGGCCGATCAGCGGCTTCAGCAGTTCGCAGCACTCATCCACCTGCGCGCGGAACACCGGTTCGTGCTCGTAGAGCCCGGCGCCCATACCGACATACTGCGACCCCTGGCCCGTGAACGCGAAGGCGAAGGACGGCGGCGCCGCCGGCGCCACACCTGAGACCTGCCGCTTCGCGTCCTGCGCCTCGAGCGCGTCGGCAATCTCAGCGGCCGTGCCGGCAACCGCTCCGCGCCGGTGGGCGAAGGCGCGGCGCCCGACCTGCATCGTGTAGGCCACGTCCGCGAACGGCTGATCGGGATGGCGGCGGAGATGCTGGACCAGCCGCTCGGCGGCGCGATCGAGCGCGGCCGGCGTTTTTGCCGACAGCACGATCGCCTGCGAGGGACGTCCCGGGCCCGACGGTGCTGTTGCCGGCGCCTCCTCGAGCACGGCGTGAATGTTGGTGCCGCCGATGCCGAACGAGTTCACACCCGCGCGCCGCGGGGTCTCGCCGGCCGGCCACGCGAGCGCCGTCGCATTGATGTGGAACGGTGTCTTCTCGAACGCGATCTCGGGATTCGGCTTCTGGTAATTCAGCGTCGGCGGAATGCAGCGATGCTCGAGCGCAAGCACGGCCTTGGTGAAACCCGCGATGCCGGCCGCAGCGTCGAGGTGGCCGATGTTCGTCTTGACCGCGCCGAGCGCGCAGCTGGCCGGACCGGCGCCCTGGCCGAACACCTTCGTGAGCGCGGTCACTTCAATCGGATCGCCGAGCAACGTGCCGGTGCCGTGGGCTTCGACGAAGCCGACAGTCGAGGGGGACACGTTCGCGGCGGCGTAGGCCAGCGCAATGACTTCTGCCTGCCCTTCGACGCTGGGTGCGGTGTAGCCAATCTTCGCCGACCCATCGTTGTTCACCGCGCTACCGCGGATGACGGCGTGGATGTGGTCGCCGTCGGCGATCGCCTCGCCGAGCCGCTTGAGCACGACGGCGCCGACACCGCAGCCGGGTACCGTGCCCTTCGCCTCGGCATCGAACGACCGGCAGTGACCGTCGGGCGAGTGAATGCCCCCTTCGGTGTAGATGTAGCCGGCCTGCATCGGCACGAAGACCGACACGCCGCCGGCCAGCGCCAGATCGCAGTCCCCTTCGAGGAGGCTGCGGCAGGCGTAGTGGATCGCGACCATCGACGTCGAGCACGCAGCCTGGATGTTGACACTGGGTCCGCGCAGATTCAGCTTGTACGACGCGCGGCTCGGCAGGTACTCGGTGCTGCTGCTGATCAGCAGCTGCGTGCCGCCGGCCGCGGCCAGCAGATCAGGACGCGAGAACACATTCGCCGCGTAGGTGTTGACGGCCGATCCGGCGTACATGCCAATCGGGCCGTCGAAGCGATCGGCGTCGTAGCCCGCGGCCTCGAGCGCTTCCCACGCGCACTCGAGAAAAATGCGCTGCTGCGGGTCGATCAGCTCCGCCTCGCGCGGGGTGTAGCCGAAGAACCCGGCATCGAACAGATCGACGCCGTCCAGCGCCCCTCGCGCCCGCACGAACCGCTCGTCGCGCAGCAGGCGCTCGTCCACGCCGTCGGCGCGCAGTTCCTCGTCGGTGAAGAACTTGATGCCTTCGACGCCGTCCCGCAGGTTCGCCCAGAAGCGCTCGACATCCGGCGCGCCGGGATACCGCCCGGCGATCCCGACAATCGCGATCGCGTCGCGCGAGACCGACTTGCCGGCGCGCGCCCGCACCCGCCGCTCCCACGGCGCCTCCTGCGGATCGCCGGCGACCCGCCGCGACAGCAACTCGACCGTCGGGTACTGGAACAGATCCATCAGCGTGAGATCGCCTGCGAGCCCCTGCTCGACCAGGCGGCCGTGCACACGCATCAACAGCAGCGAGTGCCCGCCGAGATCGAAGAAGTTGTCGGTCAGCCCGACGCGGTCGACACGGAGGATCTCGCTCCAGACCTTCGCGATCTTCGCCTGCGTCTCGCTCTGCGGCGCGACGTAGGCGTCCGCCGATGGCCGGGCGCCGTCCGGCGCCGGCAGCGATCCGCGATCCACCTTGCCGTTCGGCGTCAGCGGCAGCGCATCCAGGGTGACGTAGAACGACGGGTGCATGTAGCGCGGCAGCCGCTCCGCCGCCTGCGCGCGCAGCGCACTCACCACCACCGGCGTCGCCGGATCGTTCTCGATGTAGGCGACGATGCGGGGATCGCCGGGAACGTCTTCGCGCACGAGCGCCACCGCCTGGCGAACACCGGCACACTCCGCCAGCACCGCCTCGATCTCGCCGAGCTCGATACGGAAGCCACGGACCTTGACCTGATGATCCAGGCGTCCGAGGTATTCGATCCGTCCGTCGGGCAGATACCGTGCGCCGTCGCCGGTGCGGTACATGCGGGCACCGGGCACGCGGCTGAACGGATCCGGGACGAACCGGTCCGCCGTCAGCTCCGGACGATTCCAGTAGCCGCGCGCCACGCCGGATCCGGCGATGAACAGTTCGCCGGCAAACCCGACCGCGACCGGCTTCAGCTGCGGATCGAGGACGTGAATCTGCGTGTTCGCGATCGGCCGCCCGATCGACTCGGCGCCGCCGGCGATCGTCACCTCCTGGGCGGTGGACCAGATCGTCGTTTCGGTCGGACCGTAGAGATTCCAGAGCGTCGCGCCGTTCTGCGTCAGGCGCGCCGCGAGATCGCGCGGCAGCGCTTCGCCGCCGCAGAGCATCTTCATGGCCCCCGCGCTCCACCCCGCGTCGAGCAGCAGGCGCCACGTCGCGGGCGTCGCCTGCATCGCCGTCGCGTTCGACGACGCCGCGAGCGCGACCAGCCGCGGGCCATCGGCCGCGACTTCACGTCCCGCGAGCACGATCTCCGCTCCGGTCGTCAGCGGCAGGAACAGCTCCAGCCCCGCAATGTCGAACGACAGCGTCGTCACCGCCAGCAGCCGGTCGGAAGCCGTCAGACCCGGCCGTTCACGCATCGACGACAGGAAGTTCACGAGCGCGCCGTGCGGCACCTGGACGCCCTTCGGCCGTCCCGTCGACCCGGACGTGTAGATCATGTAGGCGGCGTTGGCCGCGCCGAGGCGCAGGCGCGGATTTTCATGAGCGCCGGCCGGTTGCGGATCGTCCACGCAGACGACCGCCGCCGCGTGCTGCGGCAGCTCGCCGAGCAGCGCGCGTTCGGTGACGATCGCCGCGACGCCGGCGTCCTCGACCATGTAGCCGATGCGATCCTTCGGGTAGCTTGGGTCGAGCGGCACGTAGGTCCCGCCCGCCTTCAGCACGCCGAGCACCGCGACGAGCAGCTCTGTTGAGCGTCCGAGATAGAGACCGACGCGCGACTCGATGCCGACGCCGCTCGCGCGAAGACGCGCCGCCATCTCGTTGGCGCGGCCGTTGAGTTCGGCGTAGGTCAGCGAGCGATCGTCGTGGCGGATGGCGGGCGCATCGGGCGTCCGCTCCGCCTGCGCCTCGATCTGATGATGCACGCACACGTCGAGGTCGAATTGACGCACCGTCGCCGCGTTCCAGCCCGCGACGCGATCGCGTTCGGCCGGAGTCAGGAACCCGATGTCGCTCAGCTTCTGCGTCGGCGTCCGCGCGATTGAGGCCAGACCCGCCGCAAAGTGCGACAGCAGCCGCTCGATCACCGCCGTGTCGAAGCGGCGGCCGTCGTAGTTCACGCGCAGCAGCAGCTGCGGTCCCGGCGCGGCCGTCAGCGTCAGCGGATAGTTGGTCGTCTCGGAAAAACGGAACTGCTCGACGGTGTGCGACGAGGCGACGGACGGATCCTGCGGCTCGGTCGGATAGTTCTCGAAGACGACGATGCTCTCGAACAACTGCTGGCTGGCGTGCACCCCGCTCCAGCGTCGGACGTCCACCAGCGCGCTGTATTCGTACTGGCGCATCTCGACCTGCTGCGCCTGCAGGCGTTCGAGCCACGCCACCACCGGCTCGTCGTCGTCCAGCCGCGCCCGCAGCGGCAGGGTGTTGATGAAGAGGCCGACCATCGAGTCGACGCCGGCGAGGGTGGAGGGACGGCCTGACACCGTGGCGCCGAAGACGACATCGCGCGTGCCGCTGTAGCGACCGAGCAGCAGCGCCCACGCGCCCTGCACGATGGTGTTGACGGTGAGCTGATGCTTCCGTCCCATCGCCGACAGTGCGGCCGTTACTTCCGGTGTGACCTTGACAACGTGCTGACTGAAGCTCGCCGCGGGACCGTCGGCGTCCGCGCTCGCGGCCCGGCGCTCCCCAGGGAGGGGCGTCGGACCGGTCATGCCGCGCAGCGCTTCACGCCAGTACCTTTCAGCCGCCTTCTCGTCCTGCTGCTGCAGCCACTTGATGTATTCGCGATACGGACGGCACGCGGGCAGGCGCGGCTCCTCACCCTTCGCATACGCGAGGTAGGCGGCAGTCACTTCCTTCAGCACTAGCGCCAGCGACCATCCGTCGAGCAGGATGTGGTGGAACGTCAGCACCACCATGGAGGTGTCGTCGGTCAGCTGCACCAGCGACAGGCGCAGCGGCGGTGTTTTTGCCAGATCGAACCCGCGGGCCCGGTCCGCCTCGAGGTAGGCATCGCGGCGCGCGGCGTGATCGGCCGCCGGGATGGCACGCCAGTCCTCGCGCTCCCACGTCACCGCTGATTTCTGGCGGACCACCTGCAGCGGCTTCTTCTGCTGTTCCCAGACGAATACGGTTCGCAGGATGCCGTGGCGGTCCGCGATGTGCTGCCACGCGCGCTCGAACGCGGCGTGGTCGAACCGTCCGCGCGCCACCCAGCTCAGTTGCTCGACGTACAGCCGCGACACCGTGTCGTAGAGACTGTGGAAGAGCATCCCCTCCTGCATCGGGGACAGCGGGTAGATCGCTTCGATGTTCTTGCTCATGCCGGTCCTGCCGTATCGGAGAGCTGGGCGATCAGCGCCTCCAGTTCGTCCTGGTTCAGCTCTGCTTCCGGGAAGTCCGACGCCGTGAACCCGCCTGCCGCCGGCGACAGGCAATGCCCGATGAACGCCCGCAGCGTGTCCATGTACTCCGCCGCGAGCTGCTCGATGGTACCGGCCGCGTGCAGCCGCTCGCTGTAAATCCACTGCATGGTCAACATCCCGCGGCTGACGACGCCGTTCACTTCGAGGAGCTGCGCGCG
>JANPCT010000191.1:0-3622 GCA_031431095.1 Acidobacteriota bacterium
GGATCCATGCTGATCGCTTCGCGGGGCGCGATTCTGAAGAAGGGGGCGTCGAAGCGGTCGACGTCGCGCACGAACGCGCCGTACCGCGTGTACATCTTCCCCGCCGCGTCGGGATCGGGATCGTAGTAGGCGTCGATGTCCCAGCGATCGCGCGGCACTTCCGCGACGGCGTCAACGCCGCCACTCAACAGCCGCCAGTACCCCTCCGGGCCGCTCGCATCCCCTGGAAACCGGCAGCCGACACCCACGATTGCCACCGGCTCGGAGCGGCCGCGCTCGAGCTCGTCGACGCGCGCGCGCATCCGGCGCAGCGCGAGCAGCGCCTGTTTCTCGGGACTCTGGTCCCCGGCAGCAGGGCGTGGGTTCGACATGAATCTTGGGTTACGTCGCTGGGTCGGCACGCCCGAACCGCAGGCGCACCGAACCGGTCGGCTACCTCCAAGATGCACGCCACACGGGTAGTCTGTTTCCGTGGAGAAACGGCGCTTGCTGCTGGAAGCGGGCGTGGAAGTCATCTTGACAGCGGCCTTTTGTCCGCAATCTATCTGACCGGAAGTCAGCGCCGCGGATCCCCCCCGGCTACGTCAGGCTTCCATCCGGCCACATACCCGCGAGTGACTCCAACTCGCTCGAGAGCAGGTCGCGCGCTTCGTCGTCGGTGAGGGCCGCAACCTCCGCCGCATCCGAGACCACGGCCGGGGCCGCCACGAGGGTCGCAGGGGCGACCGGCGGGGCCACGACCTGCGTCGCCACGAACTCGGCGAGCGCCTCGAGCGTGGGGTACTTGAAGAGCAGCGTGGACGGCAGGGTCCGGCCGAGCGCCTCCGCCATCGCGTTCCGCAACTCCACCGCCATCAACGAATCCAGACCGAGCTCACGCAAAGGCTGGCTCGCATCGAGTGGGGTGTCGGGCGCGAGCCCCAGAACCTTGACCGCTTCATCGCGCAGGCGTGCGTCGACGAATGCCCGGTGGCGGCCGTGTGGGATCGACGCGAGTTCCTCCGCGAGGCTGCGGCGTCGTGCGAGCGGCGGGGTCGCGCTCCGGACCTGCGCCAGCGAGGCGGCGATCTCCGCAAAGAGACGCGGCTCCTGTCCGGGTGAATACCGCCGCAACAGCGTCGTCCAGTCGATCGGCAGGATCGCCACCTGTGCCGCGGCAGGCGGTGCCTGCAACAGCGGATCGAGTAGAGCGACCCCTTCGTCGGGCGCAATCGATCCAACGCCCTGGTCGCGCCATCGCCGATGGTCGCGATCGCTGGCCAGTGCGGCCATTCCGATCCCGGCCCACGCACCCCAGTTCACGCTGAGCGCGGGAAGTGCGCGGCCGCGCCGATGGTGCGCAAGCGCATCGAGGAAGGCGTTGGCGGCGGCGTAGCTGCCCTGGCCGGCGCCGCCGAACAGCGACACCATGGAGGAGAACATCACGAAGAAATCGAGCGGCAGTCCCTCCGTGAGCCGGTGCAGATTCCAGGCCCCGGCAAGCTTGGGCGCCAGGACCGTCTCGAACCGCGCCCACGTCTGCTCCGCCAGCACCCCGTCATCGAGTACCCCGGCGGCATGAATGACGCCGGCCAGCGCCGGCATCCGAGCCGCAACCTCTGCGAGCATCGCGGCGACGTCTGCCTCGCGGCTGACGTCGGCACGTGCCGCGACGATCGTGGCACCAGCTCCTTCCAACTCGGCGATGGTGCTGGCAGCGTCCGCGGACGGCGCACTGCGGCCGGCCAGGACGAGATGGCGCGCGCCGCGGCTGACCAGGTGCCGCGCGACCTCCAGGCCGAGCGCGCCGAGACCGCCGGTAATCAGGTAAGTGGCATCGGCGCGAACGGCGGGGCGCGCCGGCGCGCCGCCTTCGATGGTCACGACGATCTTGCCGATGTGCTTCGCCTGCGCCATGAAACGGAAGGCCTCGACCGCCTCCGTTAGTGCGAACCGCCGGATCGGCAGCGGCACCAACTCACGCGACTCGAATGCGTCCATCAGTTCGCGGAGCATCTGCTGGACGATCGCGAGGTCGACCGACCCGAGATAGATCGGGAAATAGGCGACATCGGGACGCGCGGCCGTCATCTGTTCCTGTGTCCAGATGCCCGCTTTGCCAATCTCCAGGAAACATCCGCCCCGCCGGAGGACGGAGACACTCCGATCGATGAAGTCGCCGGCCAGCGAATTCAGCACGATGTCGACTCCTGCGCCGCCGGTGAGGGCATCGATCTGCGCCGCGAAGTCAAGCGTGCGCGAGCTGAATATATGAGTGACCCCCAGCGACCGCAGGTACTGGTGTTTCTCGGGGCTCCCGGCCGTCGCGAAGACTTCCGCACCGGCACGCTGGGCGAGCTGCACGGCGGCCAAGCCGACGCCGCCGGCGGCGGCGTGAATCAGGACGCGCTGCCCCGGCTGCATCTGTGCGAGGCGATTGAGCGCGTACTCCGCCGTCAGGAACGTCACGGGAACGGTGGCCGCCTCATCAACCGAGAGGCAATCCGCTTTGACGATGAACGCAGCGGCCGGGGCGGTGACGTAGGTGCGCAGGCCCCCGGCCGCCATGCCAAGAACAGTGTCGCCGATCGCCAGATGCGTCAGGCCAGGACCAATCGCGACGACCGTGCCGACGCACTCGCTGCCGAGCGGCCCAGGCTCCCCTTCGTACATGCCAAGCGCGTTCAGGACGTCGCGGAAGTTCAAGCCCGCGGATGCGACGCGGACCTCGATCTCGCCCGGGCCTGGCGCCCGCCGTGACGCGGGGTTCAACTCGAGGCGATCCAGCATTCCGCGAGCGGCCGTTTCGAGTGCGACCGACTCTAGCTCCGACGTGCCACTGGCCGCAGGCGGGACGGCGCGCGGAACCAGCCGGGCGACGTGCCGATGGCCGTTGCGGAATGCGACTTGGTTCTCGGCATCCGATCGTCCGATTGCAATCGCGATCAGATCGGCCTCTGAGACGGCCCGGGCGGAGCCCTCGGACGGCTGCGGGTCGAGATCGACACACGCGCACTTTAGGTCGGGATACTCGGAAACAATCGTGCGGCCGAGCCCCCAGATGGGCGCTTGACCCAGGGCGATATCACGGGGCGCGCCATCGACGGCAACCGCGCCGCGCGTGACAATCGTCAGGTGCAGCCGCGATGTGTCGGCGCCGAGCGCTATCGCCTGGAGCACGTTCAGCAGGCTCCCGCACGCGGCACGAGTCACGCCCGACGGCTCGTCAGCGTCCGCTTCGGGCGCGAGACTCCATAGATGCACGATCCCGGCGACCGGTAAAGCGTGTGCGGCCCGCGCATCCTCGAGCATGCGGACGGCGTGCGCGGGATTCTCCGGATCCATCGCCACGCGGCCGGCGGCGGCGTCATACGATGCCGCCCGGTTGACCACCACCACGGACGCGCCGCGCTCCTGCAGCCGCTGTGCGAGCGAACGGTGGATGTCGGCGTCGTCGCACAGAATGAGCCACGTCCCCGTGAGCGTGGACGCGGCCTCGGCGATCCCGGAGTCGCCGGCTTCTCGCCAGGCGAGGTCGTAGAGCCGTGTCGCGGCGGCCTGTCCGGCGCGCTGCAGCGCTTCGATGGATGCGCGGCGCAGGTAAACGTCGAGAATCTCGGCGATGGGGCTGCCGTCGTCGTCG
>JANPCT010000192.1:0-5665 GCA_031431095.1 Acidobacteriota bacterium
GTGCTGAAGCTCTCGACCGGGACGTCGGGCGCAAGGCGCATTTCCTTGAGCCGGGCCTGCAGCTTGTCCGCAAGCTGTGTCGTCAGCGCCGGCAGCCAGGCGGCCGGAAGCTCTTCGACCCCGATCTCGAGGAGAAGTTCACGATCCATGGTTATCCACGTACGACGGCTTCATCACCAAGGCACCAAAACGCGACAACCATCCTACGTTTCCTTTGCGACCTTCGTATGTTTTGTGCCTTCGTGCTTTAGCGTGGACCGTTCATCCTCGCCAACCCCTGCCCACCGCTTTGCAATCGCCACCGCCATCTGGCGCACCTTGAGGATGTAGGCCATCCGCTCGGTGACGCCGATGCCGCCGCTCGCGTCCATCAAGTTGAACATGTGCGAGCACTTCAGGCAGTAGTCGAGGGCCGGCAGGACCAGCTCGGACCGCAACAGCGTCTGCGCGAGGACGTAGTACTGGTCGAACAGCTCGCGGTGGATCCGGTTGAAGTCCGCCTTGGGCATGTCGACCTGTCCGAACGCGTACTTCGACTGCTCGACTTCATCGCGATGACGCACGTCCCGGTAGGTCACTCCGGCGGTCCATTGCAGATCGAACACGTTGTCGACGTCCTGGATCGCCATGGCGAAGCGTTCGAGGCCGTACGTGAGCTCCACCGACACGGGCGCGAGATCGATACCGCCCGCCTGCTGGAAGTAGGTGAACTGCGTGATCTCCTGCCCGTCGAAGACCACCTGCCAGCCGATGCCCCACGCGCCAAGCGTCGGCGACTCCCAGTTGTCTTCCTCGAAGCGGATGTCGTGCGCGCGCAAGTCGATGCCGCACGCTTCCAGGCTCTGGAGATAGAGCTGCTGCACTTCGTCCGGCGCGGGCTTCAGCACCACCTGGAACTGGTGGTGCTTGAACAACCGGTTGGGGTTCTCGCCGAACCGGCCGTCGGCCGGACGGCGCGATGGCTGGACGTACGCGACGCTCCAGTGGTCGGGCCCGAGCACCCGCAGAAACGTCTCGGGATGCATTGTCCCCGCGCCCATCTCGATGTCGAGCGGCTGTTGCAGCAGGCAGCCCCGGGTCGCCCAGAACTCGGACAGCTTGAAGATGAGTTGTTGGAGCGTCACGCGATCCAGCAATTATAGCTGGTCTGAGGGACGCTCACCTCATCTGACGCAGCACGCGCGCCGACTTCAGCTCTTTTTCGAGGTGCAACTGGATCAAGCGCCGGTGGGCGGTCTCGAGCTCGCGGGCCGGTCCGGAGTCGAGCGGGATCGCGCGCAGGGCGTCCGGACTCGCGGCCGCGGCACTGCGGAGGAAGCGCAGTGCCTCCAGGGAAATCGTCGTGCCGCCGCCGAGGGCGCAGCGCAGACAGACGTACACCGGCTCGCGGGCCGGCATCATCGCGCCCCCGTCGAAGGCGCCGCCGCACAAGGGACAGGCGGAGAGCTGCGGATAGACACCCTGCAGCCGCATCAGCCAGAACTCGAAGTAACGCGCCAGGCGCTCCGTCGGCGCGCCATCCGCAAAGGCGTCGATGACCGACGACCCGAGCCGGTAGAGCCGCTCGTCGGCGTGTCCCTCGGGGGCCCACTCATCGATGAGCTCAGCGAAGTATTCGGCATGACCGAGCGCGCAGGCGTCCTCTGCGTGCCGGGCGACGATCGCCAGCGGGCTCCGCTGCGGCTCGATGTAGTTGATGCGGACGAGATCGCGCAGCTCGCGCTCGTAGTAGGCCACCCCGGCGCGCGTCAGTGATTCGAGGGCGCCAGCGAACCGCGACTTGGCGCGGCGCGCGCCCCTGGCAACGCCTCGTTTCTTGCCGCGGTCGCGGGTGAGGAAGACGACGATCCGGTCGGACTCCCCGAGTTTGTAGGTGCGCAAGATCAGCGCGTCCGAGGTGTACACCGGCATCGGGGCCCTGCCGATCCTATCCTGACGGCTTCAGGTATTTGATGAAGAAGGAGCCCAGCCCCAGCCAGGAGGCGAACCCGAAGACGTCGGTGAGCGTGGTGATGAAGACCGAGGAGGCGAGCGCCGGATCGACCTTCATCGCGCGGAGGGCGAGAGGAATCACCGTGCCGGCGGTTGCCGCGATGAACATGTTGATAATCATCGCTGCGCACAGGATCAGTCCGAGGATGAGGTCGCCCTTCCACACCCAGACGATGAGCGCGCCGACGATCCCGCAGGCCACGCCATTGCCGACCCCGACCGCCGCTTCCTTGATCAGTGCCTTGCGGGAGTTCGCCCAGGTCAGTTCCCCGAGCGCGATGCCGCGGACGATGACGGTCAGCGTCTGCGTCGCGGCGTTGCCGCCCATCCCGGCGACGACCGGCATGAACACCGCGAGCACCGGCAGGTTCTTGATATGTCCTTCGAACAGGGCAACCACGGAGGCCGCCAGGAACGCGGTCACCAGGTTTACTTCCAGCCACGGGACGCGCTTGCGCAGCGATTCGAGCGCCGTGGAAAACACGCGATCGTCGCCGGCGACGCCGGCCAGTCGATAGACGTCCTCGGTCGCCTCGTCCTTGATGACGTCGATGACGTCGTCCACCGTGATGACCCCGACGAGCTTGTTCTCTTCGTCGACGACGGGGATGGCCAGCAGGTTGTACGACGCCACCAGCCGCGCCACTTCTTCCTGGTCGGTATCGGTGCGGACGCTGGTCAGATCGGTGGTCATGATCCGTTTCAGCGGAGTCGGCGGCGCGACGAGAAGGAGCCGGCGCAGGGAGACGACGCCGACGAGATGGCGGCGGGCGTCGACGACATAGAGATAGAACACCATCTCGACGTCCCGCGATCCCTGCAGCATGGTGATCGACTCGCCGACCGTCATGTCTTCCGAAAGCGCGAAGACCGTCGGGTTCATGATGCGGCCGGCGGTCTGCTCGTCGTATTCGAGCAGGTCGCCGTCCTCGTCCCCCGGCCGCTTCTCGATCAGTTCGAGGACCGCGGTGGAAACGGGTTCCGGCAGGTTGTCGATGATCGCGGCGACGTCGTCCGACGGCAGGTCGTGGAGGAGGCGCGCGATTTCCTCGGGCGATCGATCGGCGAGAAGCGCGGCGCCCCCTTCGGGGCCCAGCTCGCTCAACGCTTCCATCGCCAGCTTGCTGTTGCGCTCGGCAAGGAGGGCGAACGCGGCGTGACGATCCTTAGCGCCGAGCTCGGTGAAAACCTGGGCGAGATCCGCGGGGTGCTGCTTATGAAGCAGGTTGACGAGGTTCGCCGTCGCGCCGATGCGCATCAGGCGTCGGACGGAATCGAGCACCACGTCAATCTTGCGCTGCGCCATAGTGATCCGCTCAATCTACCACGCGATCACCATGAACAGCGACGCGTCGGGCTCGGCGCCATTCCTCGGAGACGTCACCTTCTGCGATCCAAGGGCGTGAGCAACGTCGCAGAAACAGCTCTGGCACCACTTGCCGCCGCAAAGTGCCCAAGCGGGGTCAGACCCCGGGTGGGCGTCCGCCGCTCGCCTCGGGGTCAGACCCCGGGGCGGGCCTAACGCTTGCGCGGGAGGCCGAGGTCGTCGAGAACGCGCTCGTCGTCGCGCCAGTCGGACTTCACCTTGACGCGGAGGTCCAGGTAAACCTTGCACTGCAGCGATTCTTCGAGCTCCTTGCGCGCCTCGGTGCCGATCTGCTTGATCATCGAGCCGGCGCGGCCGATGACGATGGGCTTCTGGGACTCAGTTTCGACAAGAATCGTGCAGTACACCTTGACGAGTCCACCCGGACGATCCGGCTCGTCGTACTGATCGACGATCACCGCCGTGGAGAACGGCAGCTCGTCGCGCGTGTGATGCAGCACTTTTTCCCGGACGGTCTCGGAGACGAGCACCCGCTGCGGCTGATCGGTCAGGTAATCGTCCGGGTAGAGCGGCGGCCCTTCGGGCATCGTCTCCAGCAGCAGACGTTCCAGCGTCTCGACGCCGTCCCCCGTCGCGGCGGAGACGGGGACGATGGCGGTGAAGTCGCGCCACTGGCGCAGCTGCTCGATGACCGGGAGGAGCTTCGACTTGGCCACGAGATCGATCTTGTTGAGCACGAGCACGACCGGGATGGTCACGTCCTTGAGCAGCTTGGCGACGTAGTGATCGCCGTGCCCGGGACGCGTCGCCGCGTCGTGCACGAGCATCACCGCGTCGACTTCCCGCAGCGTCTCGACGGCCGCATCCACCATCCGCACGTTCATGCGGTGCAGGGGGCGGTGGATGCCGGGTGTGTCGACGAACATGATCTGCCCCCCCTCGGTCCCCTGCGGGCGTTCCTCAGAGGGTGCGACGGCGGCATAATTCTTTGCACCCAGGATCCGTGTCCGCGTCGTCTGCGGCTTGTCCGAGACGATCGCGATTTTCTCGCCGATGATCCGGTTGAGCAGGGTGGATTTCCCGGCGTTCGGACGGCCGATGATCGACACGTAGCCGGCTCGCATCAAGGCACCCTGGCGGCGGCCGGCTTGCGAATGCGCACTTTGTGGATGCGGCGGCGTTCGGCTTCCAGCACCTCGACGAACAGGCCGTCGAGCTCGAACGTTTCCCCCACGGCAGGAACGCGCCCGAGCCGGGTGAGAATGTAGCCGCCGACGGTCTCGAAACCCTCCGGCTCGATCGCGAGCTCGAGGCGTTCCTTGAAGTCGTCGAAGCTCACCTTGGCGCTGAAGACGTAGGACCCGTTGCCCTCATCCACCACCGGCTCCGACTCCACGTCGTCCTCGTCACGGATTTCGCCGACGATCTCTTCGAGCAGGTCCTCGATGGTGACGAGGCCCGCAGTGCCGCCGTACTCGTCGACCACGATGGCCATCTGCACCTGCTTGCGCTGAAATTCCTTGAGCAGCTCGGGCACCCGCTTGGTTTCGGGCACGAACGTCGTCGGCCTGAGCAGCGGCTCGATCGGCCGGTCGTCCGACTCGGAGGCGTCCACCTTCAACAGGTCCTTGACGCGGATGATGCCCAGGATGTTGTCGAGGTTCTCCTGGTACACAGGGAAGCGCGAATACTCCTGCTCGCGAAACAGCGCCCGCAGTTGCGAGACCGTCGTATCGAGCCGGATCGCGACGATGTCGGGACGCGGCGTCATGACTTCGCGCGCGAGAGTGTCGCCGAAATCGACGATCGACTGCAGCAGACGGCGTTCGTCACGCTCGATCACTCCCTGCTCCTCGCCGGCCTCGAGGTAGGCGTGCGCGACGTCCCCCGGCGCGGTTTCACTCTCTTCCTGCGCGGTGATCAGCCGCTCAGGCCGGCCGCTGGTCAGCAGGCTGACGAGGCCGCCGCAAATCGGCGACATCGCCCGCGCGATGACGCCGAACGACGGCAGCAACGCGGCCAGCACCGCCTCCGGGTTGCGCCGGACGATGATCGACGGCAACAGGTGCTCGCAGATGACGATATAGACCGCGACGCAGGCGAGCAGCGTCGCCAGCGACGCGAAGTTGATGCCGGATCGACCGGTAACGACGGCAAGCAAAACCGTCGCGAGCGAAAAGATCAGGCCCAGCAGGAGCCGAGCCGGGACGAACAGCTGAATGGGATCGTCGAGATAGTAGCCGAGACGATCGTCGCGTCCGCGTTCGGCCATCAGGCGGAGCGACAGCTTCATCAACGCGCTGAACGCGGTCTCCACGGTACCGACGTAGACGGCCGCGACAGCAA
>JANPCT010000193.1:0-3266 GCA_031431095.1 Acidobacteriota bacterium
TGCATCTTCTCGATGATGTTTGACTGTCCCAGAGCACGACTACATTACCGTGGTAATATATTGGCATGCCGCTGGCTCACTCCAAGCTCACCGCACAAGGTCAGATCTCCGTGCCCGCAAAGGTCCGGAAAAAGCTCGGCGTTGGTCCTGGCTCCGTCCTCGAATGGGATGATAACGGGGACCAGGTCGTGGTGCGCCGGGCCGGCCGTTTTTCGTCGGAGGATGTGCATCGGTCGCTCTTTGCCGCGCCGCCGGAGCCCAAGACGATCGGGGAGATGAAGGAAGGCGTGCGGAAGCACATGAAGAAGCGCGATGCGCGCCGTTGATACGAACGTCCTGGTGCGTCTGGTAACACGGGACGACGCGAGGCAGGTCGCGGCGGCCGAGCGATTCGTCGACCGCGGCGCGTGGGTCTCGACTCTCGTGCTCGCGGAAGCGACCTGGGTGCTGACCTCGGTCTCCGAACGCGGTCCGGCCGAGATCGCGACGGCGGTGGACATGCTGCTCAACCACCAGCATCTGAGCCTGCAGGAACCGGAGGCGGTCGCCGCGGCGATTGAGCACTTACGCGGACGGCCGTCGCTGGGATTCTCTGACTGCCTCGTTCTGGCGCTGGCGCGGAAGGCCGGCCATCTACCGCTCGGCACATTCGACCGCAATCTTGCGAAGCTCGATGGCGCTCAAAAACTCTGACAACAAAGTGATTCCGGATTGGCCACCGTGGAATCGTACGGCTTGCAATCGCCCACGGCCGGCCCTTCCCCTGGTCGTGCGGCACCCGCGAACCTGATGACCGGTTCGGGCGCCTGCTCCTTCAGCACGTGCTGCCGGTAGAGCGCAGCCATCCGCTCGTTAGCCGAATCACTAACGGGTCATGGTCCAGACCTCAACTACAACTTGCGCAGCATGACGTTCCGGTACTGGATCTTGAATGGCGGACCGACGTGCATCTGGAAACCAAGCAGGCCCTCGACGACGGCATGCTTGGCATCCTCGTCGATCGCCACGGCCATGAGCTGACCGTTCATGATCTGCATCAACACGGGACCGCGCGCGATGATGTGATACTGGTTCCAGCCGTTGACGTTCATGACGCCGCGAAGCAGCGTGCTGTCGCCGATCGTCGCCATCGACTTGTAGGCCGGACCGTCGACGATGCGGGTCATTTGTCCGCGCTTCGACAGCACGACGTGGCCGTCGCCGGAAGGCGACCGGCCGCGTTCGTCATGAACGTTACCGACGAACCCCTCCGTGAAGTCGATGTCGGCCTGGTAGCCCTTGAGCACCCACTTGCCGATGTCGGGCAATTCGACACTTCGGTACTGAATGCCGCTGTTGGTTCCACTCATGCGGAACTCGACTTTCAGCTCGAAGTCCTTGACCGTCCCGCCTCGCCAGATGAGAAAGTTATTCAGCGTGACGACGCGCTCGGGCGTCGTCTCCCCAACGATCTCGCCATTCTCGACGCGCCAGAATCGCGGGTCACCATCCCAGCCGGTCAGGGTCTTGCCGTCAAAGATGGGCACGAACCCGGTCATGTCGTCCGGCACGGTGACCGGGAACAGCCCGCCGCTGCGACCGGCAGGTTGCGCAGGCGCAGGCGGCGGTTGCTGACTGGCAACGCCAGGCGCCCACCACCCAGTGAGCGCCATCGCGCCGAGGAGCGAAAGAAGATGTTTGGACATTTTAGTTGACACGAGCATATTGGCCGAAGCGGGTATCCGCGGACAGGGGCATGGAACACGCCGATTGTAGACCCATAGAGGCCATCTCATGAACCGCCGGACCTTGCCCGACGCGCTCCATCGCAGCCACATGGGCCCCTCCGCCTGAGATCGGGCGTGCCAGCGACCTGAACGACAAAGGCCGCGTGGATTGCTCCACGCGGCCCTTGGCGTTCCGCCTAAAGGCGGGAAGCTACAGGAAATTATTCCGGCTTCTTGTGCAGGACGTCCTGGACCGGCTTCTTCTTGCCGCCGAGGCCGGCGATCTTGATCACCGGCTCGGGCGCCTGCTCCTTCAGCACGTGCTGCCGGTAGAGCGCAGCCATCCGCTCGTCTTCCGCTGACTTCGCGCCCGCGTTGACTTCAAGCTTGCGCGCGCGCAACTTCTCCTCGCGGGCGTTCTTGGCAATGCCGAGGTCGTCGAGGTCCTTCTGCTTGCCCTTCGCAACCGCGTCGGCATCCAGCACCAGGTTGTGCGTCGTCTCCGACAGATCGACGTTCTTGCCGCCGGCGTAAATCTGATGCCGGCCGTGCTCGTCGTACCACTTCGTGAGCGTCGCCGTCATGTGCATCTTCTCGATGATGTTCCGCCAGCCGATGCCGGTGTTGTACGCGCAGAACGAGATCTCCCCCTCCTGCGTCGCATACGGAATGATGCAGCGCTCGGTACGCCGGAAGTCGTAGTTGAAGAGGTCCTGGAACCACATGCCGGCGATGAAGAGGAAGTTCCAGCGGTCGCCGCGGCGCAACATCTGGTCGTCGACGGTGCGGTCGCCGCCGACGCGGCCGTAGGCGCCGGTCGAGGCCTTCTTCGTCGCGCCGAATGTCTTGTCGAACTTCTTCATCAGGTCGGTCATCTTGAAGTGCGTCGGCGACTTGAACGGGTCGTAGTTCTTCGCCAGCGCCAGCGCCATGCCGAGCACCGAGAGCCTCTTGCCGCGCGCCGCATCGTTGACCCGCTGCAGATCCTTGGCGAGCTGATCGGCCTTGAGGAACGCCGTGACCGGGACAGCCTCCTTCGTTTCCTTGTCGATCATCACCGCCATGCCGATGCCGCAGTTCGGGTGGCAGCCGCAGGTCAGGTTGCCCCACTCCGACGTCGGGCCGTGCACCAGGTCGGCCCAGTCGGTGAACGTGCCCATGAACGAGATCGGGAACCAGTCGCGGATCGGCTCGCCGAGCCCGGTCTGGTTCTTCACGTCGTGCGCCAGGTGCGACAAGGTATAGCGCTGCGCGGCGCGGCGCTCCGGCGTGATCTCTTCGTCGCGGCCCGTGAAAGACACCGGCTGGAACGACAGGAAGTTGATCTTCTTCGGGTTGTCGAGCGCGAACTGGACCACGCGGCCGACCTGCTCGTTGTTGATCCCGTTGACGATGGTGATGACCGGGACGATGTCGACGCCCGAGGACCACAGGTTTTCGATCGCGCGCAGCTTGACGTCGAACAGGTTGCCGACGCGGCGATGCGCATTGGCGGCGTTGCCGATGCCGTCGAACTGCAGGTACGCGTAACGGAGACCCGCTTCGGCGGCCGCCTTGGCG
>JANPCT010000194.1:0-3223 GCA_031431095.1 Acidobacteriota bacterium
CTGCACCCCGACGCGATCGAGAAAATCGGCGTGGCGGCGCTGGAGCGCAAGGCCGGTCTCGATCAGGTGAAGACCGCCGCGGCCGGAGCCGCGACGGTTGCAACGACGACGCTGGTGACGCGAATGAAGAAGTTCCTCGGCCTTTAGCCGATTCGCGCTACCGCCGGCGCTCGCGGAATGCCCTCGTGTAGCCTTCCTCGAACCCGCGCCGGTACTCCATCCGATACGAGGCTTTCGATCCGTAGCGGTTGTTGTAGTCGTGGTCGCCGTTGCGGTACCACTTGTGGCGCGTCACGTCCCCATACTTCCGGTCGCCCACGTCGTCGAGTCCCTTTTGGTAACCGTCGCTCGCGCCGTTCTGGTACGCGCCATAACCGGCATCCCCTCCATAGTCCGGACCGCGGCCGTAGCCCGGGCCATTGCGCCGCACGCCGCCAGGGTTCTGCGACGAGCTGCCGCGGGGGTCGTAGCCATCGCGGCCGTAGCCGTCTTGGCCGTAGCCCTCTCGGCCGTAGCCATCGCGGCCGTAGCCGTCGCGGCCGTCGCGCTGGTACGCGTCGCGGAAGCCCTGCGTGAATCCGCCTCGGTAGTTGTCGCGATAGCGATTGCGATCGCCGTAGCTGCGGTTGTAACCGTTTTCGGCGTCGCGATAATCGCGCTCGCGCTGGGCGTCGGGGGCGCGGCGATCGCGCAGCGCCTGTTCACCGCGCTTGAGTCCATCGCGATAACCGTTGTCGTAGGCCGCACGCTGCGCGTCGGCATACGGCGCGCGGTAGTCGTTGTGTGAATACGACGCGGCTGACTGTATCCAGCCCGGCGCCTGCGCCGCGGCCGGTCCGGCCGCCAGCATCAGTGCCATTGCCGTGAGTGTCGTGTGTTTCTGGAATCGTGTCGCCATGTGTCGCCTCCGTGCCGGTGACAGGAGCAAGAGGCGCACCCGGCGCGGACGGCGAATTCAGGCCGGATTTCGCGCGGTTTCGCTCGACGGTTCTCTGGCGGGGACAGCTACTGCGACCAGACGAGGACACGTGAGCCGTCGCTGTCCTTCTGGTCGAGGATGAGGATGGGGCCGTAGCGCTCGAGGTCTTCGATGGTGATCCGCATGCGCGCGAGGTCGACGTTGCTGCGGCCGATGTCGAAGCGGCCGCCCCCTCCCTTGAGGCGGAGCACCCAGAACGGCAGCTCCATCCGCACGACCTTCTCGTCGTGAGAATCGAAGGCCATCACGTTGAGGGTCTGGGGCCGCTGGGTGCCGGCAGGGCGATCGGTGTTGGCGCGCATGAAGCCGCCATGCTCGTCGAGCTCGATGAGCGGTTGCTGCGCCGCGAAGCGCAGCCGGACGGTGCGGAAGTCCTCGACAGCCGCTGCGGTCGTCATGGTGCGGACGTCAACGTGCGATTTGACGAACCACAGGCCCGCGGCCGCCATCGCGATGATGCCCAGGACGCCCAACACGACGACACCGATGACGATCCAGACCCAGGCTTTGACTTTGCCGGCCATCGCTAACTCCACCGTGCTATCGAATCTTCTTCGCCTCGTCCACGCAGATTGGATCGTGGCTGCGACCGCAGACCGCGACCGCTTCGGCCGCTTCGCGTTGCGCTGCCTGGCGATCGCCCTGGCCTGCCGCGAGACGCGCCATCTCGAGGTGAGCGCGGCCCTGCACCCATCCTGCCGCGCCCGGGCCGAGCGCCGCCCTCAGATCGGCGCGGGCATCGGCGGCCCGGCCGAGCAGCACCCGCGCGGCGCCGCGCTTATAGTGCCAGAGCGCGTATTCCCCGGGAATCTTCGCACGCGTCTCCCCGGTGAGCATCGCCATGCCGGCCGTCAGCAGCGTTTCCGCCTCGACGGGCCGTCCGCCCCTGGTCGCGGTCGCGCCGGCTTCGAGCAGCACCAGGCGATTACGCGGGTACCGGCGGTGCAGGCCGTCCAGCACGCGGAGCGCGTCGGCATGCCTGCCCTCACGGTTGTACAGCAATACGAGAGCGAACTCGGCATCCGTTCGATTTTCGGCGTCCGCCGTCACGGTTTGCTCGATCAGCTGCAGCCCGCGCTCCTTGCCGCCGCCGAAACCTGCCACGTACGCCATCAGTCGCATGGGCAGGGACAGCGTCGAGACCAGGTAGCGATAGGTGCCGATGATGAGCCCGGCATCCCTGCGACGAGGATCGAGCTCGAGCACCGTCTCATGCTCATCGTAACTTCGCCGCGCGGCGCGGAAGCCGGCGAGCAGGCGCCCCTCGACCGATGCGGTATATGACGCCTGCAGGCCGACGGCGGCCCCGAGATCGTAATGCGCCTGGGCGTCCTTCGGCGCAGCCGCCACGCGCTTCTCGGCCAGGTCGACCGCGGCTGCAACTTCTCGTTTGAACTCAGCGTCGAGCTCCGCGGGCGGGGCACGGACGTCGACGCTCGGGCTCGCGAAACTCCCCAGGTAGTGATCGACCGTGACGGCCCCGCGCCGGAAGAGGATGTTCAGCCAGATCGTGGACGCCAGGGCGCGATGGCTTGCCGAATCGCGCGGGTCCAATGCCACCGCCTGGCGCAGCAGCCGGATGGCTTCGTCGTGATCGAGGTTATAGGTCAGTACCGACGCGCGCTCGCGCAGCTCACTCGAAGAGGCCTGGGGAGCGGCAATCGAGTTCGCCGGCAGCAGCACGGCAAGAAGCACCGCCGCCATACGTGGTCGAAACGGCGTCATGGACATATATTAAGGCGCAACGCACGGCGAAAAGGGCTCGGGCACCATGGCTCGACGCAGTGTCAGCCTCGAGCCCGCGAATGAAGAGGCGGCGCGAAACAGCGGGCTACAGTACGAAGCCGCGACCCAGGCCGCGCTCGGAGGCACGATCGAAGGCCAGGTGCGCCGCCGCGACGTCCTCGACCGCCATGCCAAGCGACTTGAAGATCGTGATCTCGGTGGCCGTCCGGCGTCCGGGCACGCGGCCTGCGAATACGTCGCCGAGCTCGCCGGCGATGTGCGACGCGTCGAACGCTCCCTCGCCGATTGGAATCACCAGATCGCCGGCCTCGGCGAGCGCGCCGATCCGCGAATCGACGAACACGCGCGCATCGTGGACCAGCGACGTCTCCATCTCACGCTGATCGGGGCGGCACGCGCCGACGGCGCAAATATGTGTTCCGTCGCGGACGTCCGCGCGCCTCAGCACCGGCTGGCGCGACGCCGTCACCAGCGCAATCACATCGGCGCGCGGCAGCA
>JANPCT010000195.1:0-2011 GCA_031431095.1 Acidobacteriota bacterium
CGGAAACCGCGAAGACCGCGCCAAGCTCGTCACCATCGAATTCGCATTCACGCCCATCGATACCCCCACCGAACTCGTCGTCAAAATCATCGATCAGGGCGAAGGCTTCGAGCCCACCGAGGTCGCCGACCCTCTCGCCCCCGAGAACATGCTGAAGTCGAGCGGACGCGGCATATTCTTCATGCGCAGCTTCATGGACGACGTCCAGTTGCAGCGCGGCGCGGAGGGGGGCATGGAAGTCCGTCTGGTCAAGAAGCTCGCAACCGGTGGTTGAGATCCCGCCACTGTTCCTGGCGACTGCCGTCCAGGCGGTCATCAAGGCCGGCGCCATGCAACTGGCCGGCATCGATCACCTGCAAGTCGAGAAGAAGGGTGCCATCGATCTGGTCACCCAGATCGATCGTGACGTGGAGCGGATGTTCCGTGCCCTGATCGCCGATCGCTTCCCCGCGCATGCGGTCCTCGCCGAGGAGTTCGAAGCGCGCGGCGATCGCCAGAACGACACGGAGTACTGCTGGGTGTTCGATCCCGTTGACGGGACGACGAACTACGCGCACGGGCTGCCGATTTTCTGCTGCGCCTGTTCTCTCGAATTCAACGGGAAGCCCGTAGTTGCCGCGATCTACGACCCGAGCCGGCGCGAGTTGTTCACCGCGCAAAAAGGGCAGGGCGCGTGGCTGAACGGCGTCCCGATGCGGGTCTCGTCCGCCACGACGCTGATCGATTCGCTCCTCTGCACGGGCTTCCCTTACTCGATGCACACCGAAGGGGAGTACCTCCTCGGTTTGTTCGGCGACTTCATTCGGGAGGCGCGCGCGGTGCGCCGGCTGGGCAGTGCAGCCATCGACCTTGCCTACGTCGCGGCGGGGCGGTTCGACGGCTTCTGGGAGGTGCGCCTCAATCCGTGGGACGTCTCGGCCGGTGCGCTCCTCATCGAGGAGGCCGGCGGACGAGTGACCACCTTGTCGGGTGCCCCGTTCGACTCACGGCTAGGTGAGGTGGTCGCATCGAACGGACCCATCCATGCCGCAATGGTCCAGACGATCCGTTCTCGAAACCGGACGAACTGACCTGTTCCTGTGACAATCGTGACGTGGCCCCTGAGGCCCCACTGCAGGGGTTCGCAGCGCCGCGGGGCAGATAGGGCTGAGACACGTCTTCTTCGCAGGTGCCCTGGCGCTGGACTTCTGGCACTCAACATGCTCAAACGGCGTCGGGAGGCTAGACAGTGATGACGAATAGAACGCTCGACGGTCGGGCACGCGTGTTGATGGCGCTGACGGTGTTCGCCACCTTGTGTGCCCCAGCAGTGGCCGGAGCGCAGATCAGGCAGGTCGGCACGTCGTCCGACAGCACGCAAACCATCAATTTCACCATCGGCTATTTCGCGCTGAAGGGGCTCGATTCCCGCGTTGACGACGACGTGCTGTTCAACGAGCTGCAGAGCGCGCAGCCGCTGCTCTTCGAAGTGAAGGATTTCAACAGCCGCCCGGTGTTCGGCGCCGAGTACCTGGTCGGTGTGGGGTCCAATTTCGAGGCCGGTGTCGGCGTGGGCTATTCGCAGCGCACGGTCCCCAGCGTCTACGCCAGGCTGACGCACGCGGATAAAACCGAGATCGAGCAGGATCTGAAGCTGCGCCAGATCCCGGTCACGTTGACCGGCCGCTTCCTGTTCCTGCCGCGCGGCAGTGCGGTCGAACCCTACGTCGGCGCGGGCGTTGTGGCGATCCGTTATCGCTACAGCGAAGTGGGCGAGTTCGTCGCCGCCGACCGCTCGATCTTCCCGGCGAAATACCTGGCTGAGGGTACGGCTGTCGGTCCCACGGTGCTGGCCGGATTGCGCGCGCCCATCGGCAACCTGGCCGTGGGTGGGGAAGTCCGCTGGCAGAAAGCCCAGGCGAAGGGGCTCGCCGATCAGGAATTCCTCGGCGATCGCTTTGACCTCGGCGGCTGGACCGCGAACTTCACGTTCGGCTTCGCTCAGCCGAAGCTGGGGTCGATGGGGATGGCC
>JANPCT010000196.1:0-2206 GCA_031431095.1 Acidobacteriota bacterium
GGTGAAGGACGTGACGCTGGACGACATCTTCACGGATCTCGAGCGCGACGAAAAGGGGCTCGCGACGATGAGCCTGAAGGGGAAGACTCAGCAGCTGGATGTCGTGCTCGGGCCGAAGTTCAAGACCATCCTCGTCCTGTCACGTGCGAGTGACAACCGCGGCGGGAAAGGGACCGTCGCGTTCGAGCCGATGGCCGGCATCTCCAACTCGATGAACATGGCGCAGAAGGGGCTCTACAAGGAGCTGCAGACGATCGAGCCCGGAGGCTTCTGGGAAGAGAGCTTCTGGGTGAGACCGAAGGGATACTGAGTGCCGACGAACGCTGGCCTCAACACGCGAGAGAATCCTTCGAGCGCTTTCGAACGAACGAGACAATAAGGAGCAGGATGATGGGTCGATCGATCTGGATAGGAATGCTCACCGCTGCCGTCGCCGTTGGTGTGGCCGCGCAGCAGCAACCGCCGCCGGCCGCGCTGCAGCAACAGGCGCCGGCCGTGCCCTCGGCCGCGCCGACCGTGCAGGCGGGGGACACCCGGCCCATTCACGTGTACATCCGGTCCGGCCTGAAGTCCCACGGCGAAGGACTGCACGACTATCCGCAGTTCAGCGCGGACTGGAGCAAACTCCTCACGGATAAGGGCGCGCTCGTCGACGGCTCCTTCCACTTTCCGAACGCGCAGGAGCTCGCCAGCACGGACGTGATGGTGATGTACAAGGGGGATGCCGGCTACATGACCGCGTCTGAGCGCCAGGTCCTGGAGGATTATCTCAAGAGGGGCGGCGGGCTGGTCAGCTTCCACGACACACTGTGCGGCGACGATCCGCAATACACGGCGTCGATTTTGGGCGGGGCGAAAAAGCACGGCGAACAGAATTATTCGGCGGGCGCGATCAAATACACCATCGTCGACACGGCGTCGCCGATCATGAAGGGAATGTCGGATTTCGAGATCGCCGACGAGGCGTTCTTCAAGATGACGTGGTCCCAATCGCCGGCGGTCAAGGTCCTTGCCACCGTGCCGATGCCTTCCTCCGGAGAGGTGGTGCCGCAGGTGTGGACGTACGAGCGCACGATCTTCGGCGGGCAGCCTTTCCGCGCGTTCGTCTGGATGCAGGGGCACGCCTACGCGAATTTCAAGAACCCGCAGCTCGAGGCGATGATCCTCCGCGGCATCGCCTGGGCCGCTCATTATCCGGTCGACACGCTCGTCAACGGCAGCGCGCCCGCGCGTGGAGGTGGACGCGGCAGGGGCCGGCAGGGTGGCGGCGGCGGGCCGGTCGCGCCGGGCGCGCGACCGTAATCGGCGTTCGCGCCGCTGAACGCATGAACTTTTCGCTGCTCATCGAACTGCAGATCGACTCTCCGACTCCGGCGTCCGAACGTCAGGCGTTCCTCGATTGCGTCGAGCAGGCGATCCTCGCTGACGAACTCGGCTATCACTGCCTGTGGGCCGTCGAGCATCACGGGCTGTTCGAGTATTCGCACTGCTCGGCGCCCGAAGTCCTGCTGTCGTACATCGCCGGCCGGACGCGCCGGATCCGCCTGGGCCACTCGGTGACGTTGACCCCGCACCGCTACAACCACCCGATTCGCATCGCCGAACGCGTCGCCACGCTCGACATCCTGTCCGGCGGCCGCGTCAGCTGGGGATCGGGCAAGAGCGCATCGCTGGTCGAACAGGGGGCGTTCGAGATCGACAAAGCGGACCTGGACGGCCAGTGGCGCGAGGCGCTCGAGATGATTCCGCGGATGTGGCGCTCAGACGTGTTCGAGTGGGACGGCACCTACTACCATGTGCCGCCGACGCCGATCATTCCGAAGCCCGTGCAGAAGCCGCATCCGCCGATGTTTGCCGCCTGCACGCGCCCGGAGTCCATCGCGACGGCGGGAGAGCTTGGCCTCGGCTCGCTGAATTTTTCGGCGGGCAATGACGCTTACCTTCGCCAGAAGGTCGAGTCGTACCGGATGGCGCTGAGCCGGTCGGCGGTCCCGGTGCACCGGCGGACGAGCACGTTCTGCTGCACT
Organism: Acidobacteriota bacterium; assembly: GCA_031431095.1. Taxonomy (GTDB): domain Bacteria; phylum Acidobacteriota; class Vicinamibacteria; order Vicinamibacterales; family 2-12-FULL-66-21; genus JAICSD01. The sequence continues at coordinate 2,028 of JANPCT010000196.1, forward strand.
CCGGCGACGCTCGTGCTCGCCGACGACAAGCGGGCCTGCGAAATCGGCTTTCGCGGCAGCCGCTTCTTCAGCGAAGGCCTGGCCGCCTACTTCCTTGCCAGCACGCGCGTCGTCGGCGCTCAGGATCTCTCGAGGGGGCCGCTGTCAGCCGCGGACGTGCGCGACGTCGCCGCGGCGCG
>JANPCT010000197.1:0-3485 GCA_031431095.1 Acidobacteriota bacterium
TTCACGATCTTCAAGGCGCTGCAGGACGCCGCGCCGGACGCGGCCATCCTGAACAACCTCGGCGTGATTCAGTTGCGGCGCGCCCTCCAGCCAGACGCCGGCAGGCCGGTGTATTACTTCACCAAGGCGGCGGAGGCGGACCCGGACAACCCGGACGTGCTCTTCAACCTGGGATACGCCTACGCGGTCGATCGCGATCCACAAGGGGCGATCTACTGGTTGCGTGAAGAACTCCGGCGCAATCCGACCGACGGCGACGCGCACATCGTGCTCGCGTCGGCACTCGATCAGGCCGGGAGCAGCGTCGAGGCGGGGCGCGAACGCGAGCTCGCGGCCCAGCTCTCGGCGCGAACCGTCGATGCGGCCGGCCGGCGCGGCGATCCCCTGCCGCGCGGACTCGAACGCATCCGCTTCGATCTGGAGTCCGGACGGGGTCCGGCAATCGACCAGGCCATTGCGAACACGGCGCAGCGCGACCAGCGCGATCTGGCGCAGTTCCACCTCGAACGCGCGCAACGGCTCTACGGCAGTGAGCAGGACCGCGAAGCAATGATGGAGCTGCGGCGCGCGGTCTTCCTGTCGCCGTACGAAGCGGACGCGCACCTGCTGATCGGCCGCATACTGATGCGGGCGGGACGTCCGCGCGAGGCCGTCGACGCCCTGAAGATTTCAATCTGGAGCCGCGACACGGCGCCGGCGGAAGTGGCCCTGGCGGACGCATACTTGCGGCTGAAGGACGTCGCGTCAGCTCGCGTCCACGTTCAGAAGGCGCTGACGCTCGATCCGCAGTCCGCCGAAGCCATGGCACTTTTGAGCCGGATCGAGAGCGGGGGAGCCAGGCCTGGCTCCGCTGGCGCTCGCGTCGTTCGATTACTCCCGGCCTGAAGCCGGGTCTTGCGGGGAGTGGTGATGAAGTTCAAACAGCTGCTCCCGGCGTGCGGGCTCATCGCCGGGCTCACGTCTTTGGCAGCGACCGAGCGCAAGCCGATTGTCGAAACCGCCACGGTCGACGGCATCATCCATCCGGTGAGCGCCGAATTCGTCCGCTCGGCAATCGCCAAGGCGGATGCCGACGGCGCCGCCTTGATCGTGTTCACGCTGCATACACCCGGCGGTCTGCTCGACTCGACGCGCGACATCAACAACGCGATCATCGCGTCAAAGACGCCAGTGGCGGTCTTCGTCGGCCCGGCGGGCTACCGTGCCGCCTCCGCCGGCTTCCTGATCACCATCGCGGCGGACGTCGCGGCGATGGCTCCCGGCACCCACATCGGCGCCGCCCATCCCGTCTCGGGCAACGGCGAGAAAGTCGATGAGGTGATGTCGAAGAAGATGGCGTCAGACACGGCGGCGTACGCGCGCACCCTGGCGACGCAGCGCGGCCGCAACGTGCCGCTGACGGAGCAGGCCGTCAACGACAGCCGCTCGTTCACCGAACAGGAGGCGATCGGCGCCGCCCCGCCCCTCATCGACCTCGTCGCCGCCGACGTCACCGACCTGCTCAAGAAGCTCGACGGGCGCACCATCAAGCGATTCGACGGCTCGTCGGTCACGCTCGCGCTGGCCGGCGCGGAGGTCCGCAATATCGAGATGACGCTGGCGCAGACCGTGCTCAGCGCGATCGCGCATCCGCAGATCGCCTACCTGCTGCTGACGCTCGGCACGCTCGGCCTTACGATCGAGCTGTGGAGCCCCGGCGCCGTCGCGCCGGGCGTGGTGGGCGGCATCTGCCTGCTCCTGGCGTTCTTCGCCCTGCAGGTGTTGCCGGTCAGCTACGCGGGGCTGCTGCTCATCCTGCTCGGGTTCGCCTTGCTCGTTCTGGAAGTGAAGGTGGTCAGTCACGGGCTGCTGGCGATCGGCGGGATCGCCAGCCTGCTGTTCGGGTCGCTCATGCTGATCGACTCTCCGCTGCCCGAGATGCAGATCGGTTTGCGGCTGATCGTTCCAGTGGTCGCGGCGCTGTCGGGGATCATGCTGTTCCTGGTGACGCTGGGCGTGCGCGCGCAGAATCAGGCGTCGGTGACCGGGGAAAGCGGTATGCTGCACGCACCCGGTCAGGCGTTGACGCCTATCGCGCCCGGTGGCGTCGGCCGCGTGTCGACGCACGGAGAAATCTGGTCCGCCACCGCGGCCGAAGCCATCGAGGCCGGGGACCCCGTCGTCGTTGTCGCGTTACAAGGCCTGCTGCTGACGGTGAAGCGGCGCCCACTGGAGGAGTTGTGCTGATACCACCGACCCTGATCATCATCGTCGTCGTGGTGTTCTACTTGATCAGCTCGATCAAGATCCTGAACGAGTACGAACGCGCCGTCATCTTCCGCCTGGGCAAGTTGCTGCCGCAGCCGAAGGGGCCCGGAGTCACGTTCGTCTTTCCGCCGATCGACCGCATGGCGCGGGTCAGCCTGCGGACGATCGTCATGGACGTGCCGCCGCAGGACATCATCACGCGCGACAACGTCTCGGTGAAAGTCAATGCCGTCGTCTACTTCCGCGTCGTCGATCCGCGGCGGGCGATCGTCGAGGTCGAGAGCTATCACTACGCGACGTCGCAGCTGGCGCAGACCACGCTGCGCAGCGTGCTCGGACAGGTGGAGCTCGACGATTTGCTGTCCGAGCGCGAGCGGCTGAACGCGCAGCTTCAGCAGATTCTCGATCAGCACACCGAGCCCTGGGGTGTGAAGGTCGCGTCGGTGGAAGTGAAGCAGGTCGATCTGCCGCCCGACATGCAGCGCGCCATGGCCAAGCAGGCGGAAGCCGAGCGTGAGAAGCGTGCTAAAATCGTCCACGCGGCGGGCGAGCTGGAAGCGTCCGTGAAACTGGCGCAGGCCGCGACGGCGATGTCGGTCGAGCCGATGACGATCACGCTGCGCTATCTCCAGACGCTCACCGAAATCGCATCGGAAAAAAATTCGACGATCATCTTCCCGCTCCCGATCGAACTGCTCAACCTGCTCAAATCCAACAGGTAGCCAAGGCATCCGCGTGTCCGACATGAACGATCTGGCAGACGACGGCTTCCACGAGATCCAGCTCAGTGGCAAGCAGCTCGTTTTCCTGTTCATCGTCACCACCGTGGTCGCGGTCGTGATCTTTCTGTGCGGCGTGCAGGTCGGACGCGGCGTCAAGTCCGATCGGCCGGGCGAGGTAGCCGACAACGTTGCCGCTTCGGGCCCGACGCCCGAAGCGACACCTCCTACGCAACCGGCTGCGGCCGGCGGACCGCCAGCCGCGGAACAACCGGCGCCGGTCGCCGAGCCCGACGACGAGCTGAGTTACGCCAAGCGCCTCCAGGCCGACCAGGGCGCACCTGCGATCGAAAAGTTGAAATCCCCCTCCTCCGGGTCGCAGGCCGCGACGGCCGCGACGCCCGCCGTGCCACCGTCCGTCGCGAAACCCGAGCCGGTGCCGGCCGCAACGGCGCAGGACGCCGGTCGCGCGGGCGGCTGGATTGTGCAGATCACGGCGATGAAAGATCGCAACGCCTG
>JANPCT010000198.1:0-1805 GCA_031431095.1 Acidobacteriota bacterium
GTGAGCAAGGCGAAGACGCCGAAGACGATGAGAGCCTGGATTCCGCGCCTGGACATCAGATCGACGCGATACCCATCAGCTGCATCAGCCTGAGCGCATTGGTCGACGTCGCCAGTCCGGTGCGAAGACGGTAGTCGAAGGTCATCGTCCCGTCGGGATGCACCTGTTCCGTGAAGTGAGCCAGCCGCGCCGCCGACTTCAGCGGTTCCTCGTCGGCGAGCGCGAGGTCGTGGGTGGTCATCACGCCGATCGCGCGCGCGTCGAGCAGATGCCGCACCACGGCGCGGACCGCGATGCCGCGCTCGACGCTGTTCGTTCCCTGCAGCACTTCGTCGAGCAGGTAGAGCATGCGACGTCCCGCCGGTGCGCCGCGCTCGGCGGCGTCGACGATCTGCTTCAACCGCGCCAGGGCCGCCATGAAATAAGAGAGTCCCAGCTCGAGCGAATCCTGCACGCGGATGCTGGTCTGCAGATCCGCGGGGGGCATCGCAAAGGCGGTGGCGCATACCGGCGCCCCTGCCTGCGCCAGGACGGCGTTCAATCCGATCGCGCGCAGGAGCGTGCTCTTCCCCGACATGTTCGAACCGGTGATCAGTAGAAGGGTTGCGGCGGGCCCCACCTCGAGGTCGTTGACCATCCGCCTGGTGTCGGGGATCAGCGGATGGCCGAGCGCCGTGCTGCGCAGCCTGGACTCCGCCACGCTGACGGCCGGCGTTGCCCACTGCGGCTGATCGGCGCGCACCATCGCCAGGGTCGCGAGCGCGTCAGCGCTGCCAAGCGCCTCGAGCCAGCCGCGCACGTGAGCGCCGTTCCGGGCGCGCCAGCGCCGGAGCGCGAAGTAGACGTGGAAGTCCCACAGCGTCAGCGCCTGCACGGGAAAGTGCAGGATGGGGGCGCCGCTGCGCAGCTCCGACCATCCGGAGATACGCGCGAGTTGCGCGAGGAGCGCGGGGGAATCGGCGCCGACGCACATGGCCTGGCGGAGCCGCTGCATCTCGGGAGAGGCCCACGGCTCGCGGCACGCGAGGGCGAGCATGGAGACGTACCGGCTCAGCCCGCGCTCTCCAAGCGCGGCGCCATCGAACGACGCGAACACGCGCGCCGAGAACGCGAATGAGAGAACGATGCCGCAGACCAGCGGGAACAGCCACCATGCGGCATCGGTGACGCCGGTGTAGAACAACGCGAACAGTGCCGCGCTGGCGATTGGCAGGAGCACGGCAATCGGCTGCATCATACGCGGCACCGGCCGGGGGTCCGATTCCGCCCACTCGAGAAACCTGGTGATGTCAAAGCTAGTGACGGCGGTCAGGTGCCCCTCGATGGCGAGCGCTTCCCGCCATTCACGCTTGGCGGCGAGCTCCGCGATCGCCGCTTGCCGAACTTCGATCTCGGCGGGCGCCGCGGGCGAAAGCAGCCACTCGCACAGACGGACCGCGCCTTCCCTGGTCGCGGCGCGCCCAAGCCACTTGGCGAGCGACGCGTGGCCGAAGACGTCGAGGTCGCGCGCATAGGGATGCGCATCCATGTCCAGATCCGCGGGGGCGGGCACCTCGGGAAGCGCGCCCCAGTCTCGCGCCAGCCGCGCCAGTCCGTGCCGGCTGACGCTGAGGCCCGTCTCGGCGCGAACCACCGCGTCGAGCACTTGCGCGAGCACGATGACGAGCCCGCCGAAGCCAACCAGGCTCGCCAGGCCCGCAACGCTGGCGGCAGTCTGCCCGTGTGCGATGCCCCACCAGAGCAGAGCGACCGCGCCCAGGAAGCTCGTCAGCCGCAGCCGCGACAACACCACGCCGCGCGCCGCG
>JANPCT010000199.1:0-5867 GCA_031431095.1 Acidobacteriota bacterium
CCGGCAACCGGCTGAAGGTCACCGACCTGCTGGTCGATTGTGACGACGACACGGTGCTGATCAAGGTGACGCGGCTGGGCGACGGCAACGTCTGCCACACCGGCACGCGCACCTGCTTTACCAGGAAGGCGGAGTAGCGGCATGGCTCACGCGCTCAGGCTGGGTATTCCCAAAGGCTCACTGCAGGACGCGACGATCCACTTGTTCGCGCGCGCCGGCTTCAACATCTACGCCGGTCCGAGGTCCTACTTCCCCAGCATCGACGATCCGGAGATCGAATGCATGCTCATCCGCGCACAGGAGATGGCGCGGTATGTATCGGACGGGGTCCTCGACGCCGGCCTGACAGGACTCGATTGGGTCGCCGAGCACGAGGCGTCCGTCGGCGGCCCGGGAGGCGTCGTCGCGCTGGCCGACCTGGTATACGCCAAACAGAGTTTCGGCAAGGTGCGGTGGGTGCTCGCGGTGCCGGAGGATTCGCGCTACCGGACGCCACAGGATCTGGAAGGCGCGACGATCGCCACGGAACTCGTTCGCGCGACGGAGGCGTACTTCGCGCGGCTCGGCGTGAAGGTGAAGGTCGAATTTTCGTGGGGCGCAACGGAGGTCAAGCCGCCGATGCTCGCCGACGCGATTGTGGAAGTCACCGAAACCGGGTCGTCGCTGCGCGCCAACCGGCTGCGCATCATCGACACCGTCGTCGAATCCAACACCCAGTTGATTGCCAATCCTGCGGCGCTCCGCGACGAGTGGAAGGCGACCAAGCTGGACAACATCGCGCTGCTGCTGCGAGCGGCGATCGAGGCGCACGGCCGCGTCGGCATCATGCTCAACGTGCAGCGCGCGGAACTCGACCGGATACTGGCCCTGCTGCCGGCGCTGCAGCGGCCGACGATTGCGCCGCTCAGCGATCCGGACTGGGTTGCCATCAACACCATCATCGAGGAGCGGACGGTCCGGGACCTCATTCCGCGCCTGAAGGCGGCAAGCGCCCAGGGCATCGTCGAATATCCGCTCAACAAGATTGTCATGTGACGGGGTGGATCGGCACGTCGAGAGACTGGAGCATCGTGCAATGACAAGCGTCGGGGAAATACGGATCGTGCAGGCACGCGACGAGCGCGCGGTGGCGGCGCTGCTCGATCGGACGGCGAAGCGCAATCCCGCACTCGAGCGCCGTGTGTCGCGGATCGTCGCTGACGTGCGCCGGCGCGGCGACACCGCGGTGCTGTCCTACGCGAAACGGTTCGACAGGATGTCGGGCGATGTCGTGGTGACGCGCGACGAAATGGAGCGCGGCTCGGCCAGCGTCCCGGGCTCGGTGCGGCGCGCGATCGCGGTGGCAGCGCGGAACATCCGCCGCGTGGCGCGGCGACAGGTGCCGAGGGAATGGACGGCCACGCCGGTGCCCGGAGTGACGATCGCGCAGCGGGTCTCAGCGCTGGACCGCGTCGGCTGTTACGTGCCGGGCGGACGCTACCCGCTCCCCTCGTCACTGTTGATGACGGCAATTCCGGCAGCCATCGCCGGCGTGCGCGACATCGTTGCCGTCTGCCCGAAGCCGGACGGGTCCGTGATGGCGGCGGCGCTCGAGGCTGGAGTCACGCAACTGCTGCGCGTCGGCGGGGCGCATGCGATCGCCGCGCTGGCGTATGGCACTGAGACCATCCCGCGCGTAGACAAGATCGTGGGACCGGGGAATGCGTACGTGGCCGCGGCCAAGGCGCTGGTGGCGTCGGATTGTGCGATCGATTTCTTTGCCGGCCCGAGCGAAATCCTTGTCGTGTCGGCCAGCGGCAACGCGGCGTGGATCGCGGCCGATCTGCTCGCGCAAGCCGAGCATGACGAAGACGCGCGAGCGATTTTCGTGACCCCCGACGCCGCGCTTGCGCGCGCCGTAGCGGAACAGGTGAAGGCACAAATGCCGCCGGCCGGACCTGCTCGCGCCGCCATCGCCCGTCACGGCGCCATCATCATCACGCGCACGCTCGACGAAGCGATTGCCGTCAGCCAGCGCATGGCTCCCGAACACGTTGTCTGCGACTCGGCCGCGGTCGCAGCGCGTCTGACGCGTGCAGGCACGATATTCGTCGGCGGCTGGAGCGCCCAGGCCTCCGGCGACTACATCACCGGGTCCAATCATGTCCTCCCGACGAGCGGCGCCGCGCGGGCGCGAGGGGGATTGAGCGCGGCAGACTTCGTCCGCGTCGCCACGGTGCAGACACTGTCACGGGCGGGACTGGCGGCGGTAGGGCCGCACGCGGTGGCGCTGGCGGAGGCCGAAGGGCTCCATGCGCATGCCGCGTCGATCCGGATCCGGGGCGCGCGCTGATGCGGTTACATCTCAACGAGAATACGGCCGGCTGCTCCGCCGCAGTCCTCGAGGTGCTGCGCGCGCTGGGGCGATCCGCGGCGGGCTTCTACCCGGACTACGACGCGGCGAGGCAGGCGGCGGCAGATTACCTCGGAGTGCCGGTCGATCACCTGCTCCTCACGAATGGCCTCGACGAAGGCATCCTGGCGGCCGCGGCGGCAGCCTGCCGCGATCACTCGCAGGGAGTTCCGGAAGTCGTCGGTGTGACGCCGGCCTTCGACGAATATCAGATCTGCACCGAGGCCCTCGGCGGGCGAATGGTCACGGTGCCGCTCGGCGAGGACTACGAGTTCTCTGCTGATGCCATTCGCGCCCTCGTCACGCCACGCACGCGGCTGCTCTTTCTCGCGAATCCTCACAATCCGAGTGGCAGCACCGTGGACCTGGAGACACTGCGGGATCTGGCCCGCGACGTGGCGCCGGCCATGCTGTTCATCGACGAGGCCTACGCGGACTTTTCGGGCGAATCCCTGATCGATCCGGGTGTCTTCGCCACGCGTCCGAACCTGGTGGTCGGGCGGACGTTTTCGAAAGCCTTCGGGCTGGCCGGTCTTCGTGTCGGGGTGGTCGTCGCCGCTCCACAGACACTCGCGCCGCTGCAACGAGTGGTGCCTCCGTACAGTGTCAACGCGTGGGCGGCCGCCGCGCTTCCGCCCGCGCTTGGCGATCGGGCGTACCGCGACTGGTACCTGTCGCAGGCCGCTGCGTCGCGCACATTGCTGACACAGGCATGTGCGAGGCTGAAGCTGCGCACCTGGCCAAGCGCGGCAAACTTCCTCCTCGTCCGCGTCCCGGATGCGCCGGGGACCGTGAAGGCCCTCGCGACGCGCGGTGTCATTGTCAGAGACCGATCGGCCGAGCGTGGTTGCGAGCACTGCATCCGGATTACGGCGGGAATCGTCGAGGACACGCGGCGCGCGATCGCGGCGCTGGAGGAGGTGCTGTGCGCCGCGCATTGATCGAGCGGAAAACGCGCGAGACGTCGATCCACTTGAAGCTCGGCATCGAAGGGCGTGGCCGCTACCAGGTCTCGACGGGGATTCGCTTCTTCGACCACATGCTGGAACTGTTCACGCGTCACGGTGCGTTCGACATGACGCTGAAGGTGGATGGCGATCTGGACGTCGATCAGCATCACACGGTCGAGGACGTCGGCATCGCCCTCGGCGAGGCGATCGGCGCGGCGCTCGGCTCCCGCCGCGGCATCAACCGGGCCGGATACTTCGTCATGCCGATGGACGAAACGCTGGCGGTGGCGGCGATCGATCTGAGCGGCCGCCCGCATGCAGTCGTCGGCCTGCGATTGAAGGTGGCCCGGGTCGGCGATCTGCAGTCGGAGCTCGTCCAGGATTTCTTCGAAGGCTTCGCGCAGGGGGCGCGCGCGAACGTTCACGTGAAAGTGCTCTACGGGCGGTCCAGCCATCACCAGATCGAGGCGATCTTCAAGGCGTTCGCCCGCGCCCTCAGGGTCGCATGCTCGAAAGACAGGCAGCTTGGCCGGACGCTGCCCTCGACGAAAGGACTGCTGTGATCGCGCTGATCGATTACGGCGCCGGCAATCTGACGTCGGTGAGAAAGGCCCTCGCCGCGGTCAAGGCACCCTTCTTCGTGCCGGTCGCGCCCGCGGATCTCGAGGGGGCCTCGGGCATCGTCATTCCGGGTGTCGGGCACTTCGCCGCCACCCGCGCCATCACCGAACCGTGGCGCACGGCGATCCTGGCGTCGGTCGAGCGACGGACGCCGCTCCTCGGGATATGTCTCGGGCTGCAATATCTCTTCGAGGGAAGCGACGAGGCGCCGGACCTCGCCGGCCTGGGCCTGCTCGCCGGCCGGTGTCAGCGCCTGCCGCCCAGCGTGAAGGTGCCGCATGTCGGCTGGAACGCCTTGTCCACCCGGCGGCGTTCGCTTGTGCTGAATGGAATCCGCGACGCCACGCAGGTGTACTTCACGCACTCGTATGCCGCGCCGATCACCCGTGCGGCGGTATCGACGACCGAGCACGGCGCGAGGTTCGCCTCGGCTGTCGAGCAGGACCGGGTGTCCGGCGTGCAGTTCCACCCCGAGAAGTCCGGCGACCCCGGCCTCGCCATCCTCCGCAATTTCGTGGCGCTGTGTTAGCCAAACGGATCATCGCCTGTCTCGACGTTCGCGACGGACGCGTCGTGAAGGGTGTTCAGTTCGAGGATCTGTCGAACGCCGGCGACCCGGCGACGCTGGCGCGCCGCTACAACGCCGAAGGGATCGACGAACTCGTCATCCTCGACGTCACCGCCACACTCGAGCGGCGCCGCGCCCTCGCGGCGACCCTGCGAGCCGTCTCCGCCGAGCTCTTCATCCCGCTCACCGTCGGCGGCGGCATCCAATCGGAGGCCGACGCCGAGGCGGCACTCGACGCGGGCGCCGACAAGGTGGCCCTGAACAGCGCGGCGCTCGCGGAACCGGCGCTTCTTACACGTCTGGCAGCCCGCTACGGCTCACAGGCGATCGTCGTCGCCATCGACGCGAAGCGCGAGGGCGAACGGTACGCGGTGTTCGCGCGCAGCGGACAGACCGCGGCCGCGCGTGAAGCCGTCGAATGGGCGCGCGAAGCGGCCGATCGCGGCGCCGGCGAGATCCTTCTGACCTCGATCGATCGCGACGGCACCCGGAGTGGTTTCGACTGCGGCCTGACCGCGGCAGTCTCCACCGGGGTGCCGATTCCCGTGATCGCGTCGGGCGGCGCCGGGACGTTCGAACATTTTCACGAGGTCTTCACGAGCGGCGCGGCGGACGCCGCGCTCGCCGCGTCAGTCTTTCACTTCAGCGAGCACGCGGTCGCCGGGCTGAAGGGGTATCTGCACGGCCGCGGCATTCCCGTGAGGCTCTGATCATGTTGATCCCGTCGATAGATCTGCAGGGTGGCCAGGTCGTCCAGCTCGTTCAGGGAGAGCGCCTTGCGCTGGCGAGCGACGACGTCGATGGCTGGGTGGAGAGGTTCGCGAGGTTTCCAAAGGTCCAGCTGATCGATCTGGACGCCGCCAAAAACATCGGCGACAACCGCGTGCTCGTCACGTCCATCTGCGGCCGTCTTCCGTGCCGGGTCGGGGGCGGCATCCGCTCGCTCGATCGCGCCGCCGCCGCTTTTGCCGCCGGCGCCCGCAAGGTCATCGTCGGATCGGCGCTGTTCGGGGGCGGCGTGACCGATCTCGAATTCGCGTCCGCGCTGGCGCGTCGCTTCGGGCCCGAGCGGCTCATTGCCGCGGTCGATGCGCGCGGCGGACGCGTCGTCATCGATGGATGGCGCACGACGCTGTCGATCACGCCGGTCGAGGCGATGCGAACGCTCGATCCGTTCTTTGGCGAGTTTCTCTTTACCAACGTGGACGTCGAGGGATTGATGCAGGGCATCAACCGCGACGCCATCATCGCCGTCCGTGAAGCCACCGACCGGGACGTCACCGCCGCCGGCGGCGTGACGACGCGCGAAGAGATCGAGTGGCTGGATGGTATCGGG
>JANPCT010000200.1:0-5493 GCA_031431095.1 Acidobacteriota bacterium
GACGACACCGGCTGGACCTTTCCTGAAGCGTTCGGCGTGCAGGCGGTGCGTGTCACCGACGTGAAGGTGCTGGATGCGGCGATGGAACTGGTGACGGGGGACATCAAGCCGCCGAGTGGCGCTTCCGGCACGGGGACGGTCTTCGCGATCAACCACAACGCCGACAACGCGCTGATCACGCTTCGCTACAAGCTGAAGGATGCCGATATCCAGGTAGCGGAAGAACCGTTCGACTCCGGCGGTGCGAAGTTCAATCGCGGTTCGTTCGTGATCAAAGGCGTGCCGCAGGCGGATCTCGACAGGACCAGCACGGAGCTCGGCTTGAAGGCGATCGGACTTGCCGCCGCCCCGTCGGTGAAGATGCATCCGGCCCGGGCGGCGCGCATCGCCATCCTGCACACGTGGACCAACACGCAGACCGAGGGCTGGTGGCGGCAGGCGTTCGACAGCTATCAGATTCCCTACGACTACATCGGCCCGAAAGCCATCCGGGATACGGCCAACCTGCGTGCCAAGTACGACGTGATCATCTTCGGACCCGGCGGCAACCAGGGTGCGGTAGAGGGCACGCCGATGTGGCAGACGCCGATCCCCTACCAGAACACGGCCGACACGCCGAACGTGGGCAAGTGGGCGCAGTCGGAAGACATCCGCGTCGGCATGGGCCTCGAAGGGCTGATGCACCTGCGCCAGTTCATCGCCGCGGGCGGCGCGTTCATCGCGTCGAACAGCAGCGCCGACTTCGCCATCAGCAACAACTTCACCTACGGCGTGACGTCGAACCGGCCCGGCACGGCGACGCGGGTCGTCGGATCGCTCCTGCGCGCGAAGCTCGTCGATGATGCGAGCCCCGTCGTCTACGGCATTCCCGACAACCTGGCGGTCTACAGCGACGCGGGTGAGACCTTCAGCGTCAGCGCGACGTCGGGCGGGGGCGGACGCGGCGCCGGCGGCGGAGGCGGCGGCGCACCTGGGGGCGGACGCGGCGGTGGCCCGGGCCGTCCAACCGGACGCGGCACGCCGGACGATCCTGACGTGGTGCAGGGGCGTCCTGCATACGAAGGCACCAACCTCACGCCGGTGCCGCCGCCGGTGACGGTGCAGCCCTGGCAGTACGCGCTCCCGACCGAGGAGGCGCTGAAGCGCAATCCCGCGAACGTGATTCCGCCGCAGTTCCGCCCGCGCGTGCCGCTGCGCTACGAAGCGCAGACGTCGCTGCTCGTGTCGGGTCTACTTGACGGCGGCGGCGACATCGCCCAGCGCCCGGTCGTCGTCGACGTGCCCGTGGGCAAGGGGCACGTCGTCCTGTTCTCGGCGAATCCGATCTATCGCGGCGAGACGCGCGGCAGCTATTTCATGGTCTTCAACACCATCCTGAACTTCGACAGCCTCGACGCCGGCCGCAAGCTCGACGTGCGCTAGCGGCATCGCGCATCCGTCGCGTCGCGGACAGCCGGGTCCGTGCGCCAGGGTGGGTCGTCGCGACGCTGCGGCCACTCGTCATGGCGGTCGAGACCAACCGCCGTTTTCACGCACCCTGACAAAACGCGGCAGCGCGGCGGTGACGAAGGTTGTCACCCGTGGCGCACACACGGCGCGCACACGACCGTAAGTTGCTGGTCCGCAAGGAATCCCCGGCGCCGCCCCGCCGCGGCATGCCGGTTGCTCCAACAGGCTGCGCTGACCCCAACGGAGACCTGGATGACGCCTGCGGACCCGTCTCGCGAATCGCCCGTACGCCAATACTCACCCGCGCCTCAGACGGTGGAAGCGCGCATGATCCTGATTGCCGGCGCCGACGTCGGCTCGATGGAAGGCGCCGCGGCGCCGCTGTTTCGCGCCGGGCACGTCCCGGTGATCGGCCACTGGTTCACCGATCCGCTGGTCGCCCTCTCCGGTTTCGATCCGTTCTCCGAGGAGACGGTCGAACGTGTAATGGACCCCCTGACCGAACGGCTGATGGCGCGCTGCGACGCGATCCTGCGGGTTGGCGGCGAGTCACCGGCAGCGGATGCGATGGTCGGCATGGGACAGGCGCGCGGCCTGCGTGTGTTCTTCAGCCTGCAGGACGCGCTCGATGGTTGACGCGCGGTCATTGACGCAGGACCGTCCTGCGCGCGTTCACGCGCCATGGCGCGTGCGGACCGGGCGGCTCGTGCTGCGCCGTCCGAACATGGCCGATGCGCCCGACATGTTTGCGCGCTATTCATCCGATCCCGCGGCGACGCGATTCCTCGGCTGGCCGACGCATCGGGTGCTCGCGGATACCTATCGCTTTCTCTCGTTCTGCGATGCCCAATGGGAGTGCCGCGGCGTCGGACCGTATCTCGTCCACTCGCGCGACGACGGGACGCTGCTCGGCAGCGCCGCGCTGTCGCTCGAAACGCCGTGGCAGGCGGCCGCGGGCTACGTGTTCGCGCGCGACGCGTGGGGTCAGGGTTATGCGACCGAAGCGCTCTACGCGATGCGCGACCTCGCAGGAATGCTCGGCGTGCACCGTCTCTACGCCGTGTGTCATCCTGCCAATGCCGCTTCCCGCCGGGTGATGGAGAAGGCCGGTCTCAGCCGGGAGGGTATCCTGCGTGGCCGCGCGCATTTCCCCAACCTCCAACCCGGGCTCGCCGCCGACGTCATCTGTTACGCCGCCGCCCTTCCTGGCGCGCGCGTCTGATCCTCTCTTACAGGTTCCTCTCTGGTAGCATGCCCGGCATGCGGAGAGTGCTGGTGCTCCTGATGGCAGTGCTGGCGCTGCCCTCGACCGTGATCGCCACGTGGTCGGTGGTAGCGGTGGATCGGGCGACCGGGCGTGTCGCCATCGCCTCCGCGACCTGCGTCAACGGCGATGATTTGTTTCTGCCCGGTTTGCAGGCCGTGGTCGTGCCTGGCCAGGGCGTCGCCGCCTGCCAGGCCAGCGTCGATGGCACCCACACCAACCAGATGCTCGTGTTCCGCGAGCTGCAGAAGGGGACCGACCCCAGGGCGATCATCGACATGCTGAGCGCCGATCCCGCCTTTCAGAGCCGGCAGTTCGGCATCGTCGATCTGCGCGGCCGCGGCGCCGGCCACTCCGGCGTCGCCAACGGCTACGTCGCGCAGGATGTGCAGGGACAGGTGCCCGGCACCGAGATCTTCTATTCGATCCAGGGGAACATCCTGCGTCCCGGCGAGGTCGTGCCGAATGCGGTCACGGCGTTTGTGCGCGCGTCCGGCGCGCTCACCGATCGCGTCATGGCCGCGATGGACGCTGCGGACGCCTCCGGCGGCGACAGCCGGTGCGCGTGCCCGCCGCCCGCGGCCGATGCCGTCGCGTCGCGCATTCCATGCGAAGGCAAGACGGCGCATGTCGCCTACATCCTGATGGCGGAGAAAGGGGACAGCAACGGCGACTCGCACAACAACGGCCAGTACGCGATGTTCCTGCGCGTGGCGCAGCCGGACAAGGGTGCGAACGCGATCACGGACGGTGAGAATCTCAACCCAGTGAAGACGCTCCGCCGGCGTTACGACCAGTGGCGCAAGACGCAGCCGGCGGGATTCAAGTGAAGACCCTCACGCTGCTCGCCTTGACGGTCACACCGGCGTCTACAAGCGTTAACCACTCGGCGCCGGCGTGTCCGGCGGCCGACCTCCGGAGGAATCGATGATCGACGTGTACGACGATGCGACGAACGTTCTGATAGGCACGATCACGGAGGCTGACCTTCAGGTGCTCCGCGCCGGATTGGTGGAAGAGTCGGACGACGACCGCGACTACTACATCGACCAGGCGACGATCGATCTGCTGGGCGACGGCCGCGCCACCGAACACCTCATGATGCTGCTGCGCAAGGCGCTGGGGTCCGCGGAAGGGGTCGAGATCCGATGGGAGCGCCGGTAGCGTAGACTGCAGACGTCCCTGTGCCTGGAGGCTGTATGACACGCTGCGTCACCCGACCGCTGTCGGTCCTCGGAATCATGTGTTTGATCGTCGTCGATGTTTTGGCCACCTGTGGCGGTGGCGGCGGCGGCGGGACCGGCGGAATGGGCGGCGGCGCCATGGGTTCCGAGATCGTCTACCAGGTGCCATGGAAGGTGATGAACGCCACCGACGCGCCGGCGGCCGGCGGACTTGTCGTCTATTGGTTTCCCGCCTCCGAGAACGAGCTCAAAAATTCCAGCATGCGCAACTCGCGCATGCTGTCGTTGTACGCATCGCAGTGCGTGACCATGGGGATTGCGGACGCGGGAACGCCGCTCGGACGGCGGTTCGCTCCTGACGAGACACTGCCGGTGGCGGTCATCGCGCAAGCTGACGGCAAAGTGGTCGGCAAGGCGCAGGCCGACAACGGCAAGCTGAAGGTCGGCCAGGTCGAAAAGCTTCTCGAAGCCGAGATGAAGCAGCGGGAAACCGGCCTCAAGCAGGCGCTCGGCGCAGCGAAGGATGCGGCCAAGCGCGGCGAGAAAGACGTCGCGATCGCCCAGTACCGCGCGGTGCTGGAGCAGAGATGCCTGTTTCCGAAACAGGCCAGGGACGCCGTCAACGAGTTGAAAAAACTCGGCGTGACCGGCGCGGCTCCGGTTCCCGACGCGCCCGATTTCGACCGCGTCAGAGGCGCGGCGATCGAGAAGGCGCTGAAGGACGGACTGATGGCCGAGAACATGGCGAACTATCGCGCCGCCGAGACGCAGTATGCCAGGGCGCGCCGGATGGATGTCGCGGACCCGGCGCCGCTGCGCTACCTCGGCGAGCTGTACCGGCATCAGACCGGCGACTGGGACAAGGCCCGCGTCGCGTTCGACACGATTCTGCGCATGCCCGCCGACCCGCTGTCGCGCGCCGTTGCGCTGCACGGTCTCGGCAAGATGACGATTCACGACGGTGAATTCCTCAAGGGACTCCACCTCATGGAAGACGCCTCGCGCGCGTTTCCGCTCGCACTGACCTATCGCAACCTCGCGGTGTACTGGCACTCCGAAGGGGACCGCGTCAAGGCCGACGCCTATACGAAACAGGCGCTCGCGCTCGATCCCGACGAGCCGTTCAACCTGGTGTTTGCCGCCGCGTTCCTCGCCGGCAACGGCGGCGCCCACGGCGAACAGGCGCTGAGAGTCGCTCTCGCCAACGAGGACCTGATGTGCGCCTCGTACAACCTCGCCGCGATCTACGCGCAGCTCGGGCAGAAGAACAAGGCGCTCGCCATGCTGAAGCGCCACTTCTTCGAGTACGAAAAGTTCGACGCGGTCCGCGGCAAGGAAATGATGGAGGCGCGCGTCGACGCGGTGTTCGCCTCGATCGTCAAGGATCCGGAGTTCATGGCGTTGACGGCCGGCGCCGACGGCAAGCTGCCGATGCCAGGAGGCCGGCAGTGACGACGCCGGCGGATCCGCTGATTGCCGCGATCCCCGGCGCCGTGAACCGGGGACTGAACGGCGTCCAGGTGGACGTCGCCCAGGCGGGCAACGGCCGCGTCAAGCGCGTCATTTACGAGCCGGGCTTCCGCTGGTCGACGCACA
>JANPCT010000201.1:0-4694 GCA_031431095.1 Acidobacteriota bacterium
AACGGATGCCGCGTCAGCGCGTACGGTCCGGTGCTCGTGACCTCGCGTCCTTTTTCGAGATGCCCCGCCGCCCAGATCCGCAGCCCTTCGCCGGCCGCCGCGACGAGGGCTCCGAGCGTCAGCGATCGGGGCGTCGGCGACGCGAGCCACAGCGCGATCGCCCCGGCGGCGTAGCCGAGCGGGACACGAAGCGCCGCCACGCGCCGCGTCATCTCAACCACGGCGCTCCCCGTCCGGGCGTCCACCGCGGTCATTGGGGTCCGACCTGGCCGACGCATCACGGACGTTGGATGGCCCAGCATCCCAAGGTGCGCCGTGCGTCTCACGCGACCCATCGCGCGACGTTGAACCACCGGCATCCTGGGCCGCAGCGAGCCGGCGCTGGGCGGCCGCGCAGACTTCCGCGACCGTGACCCCGCCCAGGCACCACGCCGCCTCGTGGCACCGCCGTGCGTAATGACACCGGCAGGCCTCGAATCTCGACACCGACAGATCGTCCGCCGCGAGGGAGCCGTTGCGTTCCGGATCGGTGGGGCCGAAGATGCTGACTGTGGGCCTGCCGGCCGCCGTCGCGATATGCAGCGGTCCTGTATCGCCCGAGATGACCAGCGCCGCAGCGCGCGAGAGCGCCAGCAAATCCGCCAGGCCCGTCGGCGGCGCCGCGATCGCCGCGCCGGACGAGGCCGCGATCACCGCGCCGGCAAGGTCCTGCTCGCCGGGACCCCACAGCACGACCGGCAGGAGCCCGCAAGTCTCGGCGAGGAACTCCGCGACTGCGCCGAACTGTTCCGGCGGCCACCGCTTGTTGGGCCAGGCCGCGCCCGGATTGATCAGCGCGAAACGGCGCTCGCCTCCGACGAGGCGATACAAGGCGTCCAATGCTTCAGAACGAACGTCGGCCAGCGGGAACTGAATCTCCTCGTCCTCGACGCCGACGGCGCGCAGCAGGCGAAGATTTTTCCGGATGACGTGGCCCTCCTCGGCATCGTGCGCGTCGGAGTAGAACGGCCGCGCCCCCTTCTCACGCAGGTGCCAGATCGAGAACCCGACGACACGCGCCGCGCCGGATGCGCGCGCCAGCACGGCGGATTTCATGAGTCCCTGCAGATCGATGGCGACGTCGTACGCCGATCGCCGCAGCGTCTGCAGCGCGGCCGTCCAGCCGCGGAACGTCGGGCTCTCGAGCGCGACCGTCCGATCGATCGCGGTCACCAGATCGACGATGCCGCGATGCCTGGCGTCGACGAGCCAGTCGATGGTGGCGCCCGGGAACGCGCGCCGCAGCGCCGCCGCGGCGGGAACGGCGTGGATCACGTCGCCAAGCGCTCCCAGCCTGACGATCAGGACCTTCATTCGCCGTCGCCGCGGATCCGCGAGAGCAGGTCGCGTGTCGAATGATCCTTGGGATCGCCGACGATCGCGATGCGGCCGCCATAGCCGCGCACGGTGTCGCGTTCGGGGACGGTCTCGACCGTGTAGTCGGTGCCTTTGCAATGGACGTCCGGCTCGAGCGCGATCAGCAGCGGCGCCACCGTGGGTTCCGGAAAGATGACGACATAGTCCACGCCGCGAAGCGCGGCGACGAGCTCGGCACGATCCGCTTGCCGCAGCAGAGGACGATGCGGACCCTTGAGCGCGGCCACCGATCGATCGTCGTTGATCGCGACCACCAGGCGATCGGCCTCGCGCGCGGCTGCCTGCAGGTAACGGACGTGGCCAACGTGCAGCAGGTCGAAGCAGCCGTTGGCAAAAGCGACAGTGCGCCCGGCGGCGCGGTCCGCTTCGACCTGCGCCACGAGCTCGCCGCGGGAGAGCACGCGCCCCACTTACGCCTGGCCCGGCGCGCGACCGACGGCGCCGCCGCTGATCGCATAGCGCAGCTCGCTGGCGCCGACAGTGGCGGTGCCGCGCTTCATGACGGCGAGCCCGCCGGCGTAATTGGCCAGCCGGGCGGCGTCCTCGAACGGCGCGCCGGCGCTGAGCGCCAGGGTCATCGCCGCAATCACGGTGTCGCCCGCCCCGGTCACATCGGCAATCTGATCGGACCCGACGATGGGGATGTGCAGCGTGGGCCGCCGATCCTGGAACAGCGCCATGCCGCGGCTGCCGCGCGTGACCAGCACCGCCGTGCACCGCGTCCGTTCCAGCAGCGCGCGTCCCGCGCGCTCGAGGGCGCGCGTGTTGTCGCCAATCCTGATCCCGAGGGCCTGCTCGACTTCGGACTCGTTGGGCGTGCACGCGGTCATGCCGCGAAACTTGAGCAGGTTGTAGCGCGAGTCGACGACGATGACGCCGCCGCCGCGCGCGCGCTGCCGTGCTCTGAAGATTCGCCGGGCTTCGGCCGCGAGCTGCGGACGGACGAGCCCGCTGCCGTAATAAGAGACGAGCAGCGCATCGGCGCGCTCGTCGGCGCGGAGCACGCGCGACTAGAACGCCGCGCGCGTGGCATCGTCCACGGGGGCTGACGCGGCGCGATCGATGCGGACGACCTGCTGTTTCGCCGAATGAATGCCTCCGGCGAGGATGCGGGTCTTGGTCGGTGTCCGATAACCCGCCGGCCGGTGCACGGCGGCCACGTCGATGCGGCGCGACTTCAGCGTTTCGAGCAGGCGCCCGCCGGTCTCGTCGCGTCCGGCGACCCCCGCCAGCCACGCGACGCCGCCAAGCGAGGCGACGTTGCCCGCGGCATTGCCGGCGCCGCCCGGAACGATCTCGGTCGAATCGTAGTTGAGGATCAGCACCGGCGCTTCGCGCGAGACGCGGGCGATGTCGCCGTAGATGAACTCGTCGGCGATCAGATCGCCGGCGATCACCACACGGCGGCCGGCGAGGGTCTCGAGGAGCGCCAGGAGCCGCCCCGCCTCGCTCGAGCCGGTCATGCCTGCTGCAGAATCCACGCGGCTGCTTCCATGAGGTTGTCCACGATTGCGTCGGGTTGCACCGCGGAGTCCGGCGCCGCTTCGTCCTTCGCGCCGATGCCGGTACGGACGAGCACGCCGCGGGCGCCGACCGCGTGTCCCGCGGCCAGGTCGTGCCAGCGGTCGCCGACGACGAATGAACGCGCCAGGTCGAGGTCGAGATCCGCCGCCGCCTGGCGCAGCATGCCCGGCTGTGGTTTGCGGCAATCGCAGGCGATGCGGTACTGCTCGACCACGCCGGTCGGAAAATGCGGGCAGTAGTAGAAGCCATCGATCCGCGCGCCGCCTGTGGCCAGCCGCGCGGCGATGTGCTGATGCGCCTCTCCGACGAACGACTCCTTGACGATCCCGCGCGCGATACCCGCCTGGTTGGTGATGATGACGACCGCGAAGCCGGCGCGGTTGAGCACGCGGACGGCGTCGACGCTGAACGGGAAGAAGACCAGGCGCTCGAGGCGATCGAGATAGCCGGACTCTTCGATCAGCGTCCCGTCGCGGTCGAGAAACACGGCGCGCCTCATGCCGGCGGGCCGGCGAGGTGGCGGGTCACTGAACGCAGCACGGTCTCCACATCAATTCTCTTCATGCACCGGTGATCGATCGGACATTCGCGCAGCATGCACGGGCGGCAGAACACGTCGCGCCGGATGACGTCCGCGCTCGTGCCCGACGGTGCCGTCACCCGCTCGTCGGTCGGCCCGAAGATCGCCGTCAGCGGGACGCCCACTGCCGCCGCGATGTGCATCGCGCCCGAGTCGTTGGACACGAAGGCGGCGCATCGCGACACGACTCCGATCAGCTGCCGCAGCGTGGTCCGGCCGATCAGGTTGACCACGCGCACGTCGCGCGGCAGCGACGATTCTATCGCACGCCCCGTGTCGCGGTCGCCGCCCGCTCCGACCATGACGATCGGCATGCCCATTCGCGCGACGGCGGCCATGACCTGCGCCACGCGCTCCGGCGGCCACTGCTTGGCGTGCCCGTACGCCGCGCCTGGCGCGAAACCGACGACCTGGCCGTCCGCGGTCACGCCCGCCGCTGCCAGCAGACCAGCGGCCTGCTCCGCGGTTGCGGACCGCGGCACGATGCGCGGCATGGGGTCGAACGCGAGCGGGTCGGGAAGATCGAGGCCGCGTATCAATGCCTGGTAATACTTCACCTGGTGCAGCCGCGTCCGCGGGCGGCGGACGCCGCGGGTGAGGAGCCAGCCGCGCAGGTCGCCGCGATAGCCCCAGCGCGCCGGCGCACCGCAGCGGCGGGCGCGCCAGGCGCGGCCGAACGAGTTGGTCAGGAGGAGGATCGCGTCGGGGCGCGCGTCCCGGAGCTGCTGCTGCTCGCGCGCCGCGTCGATCGCGAGAATCTCGTCGGGGTCTGCCGCTGTCTGTTCGGCGAAGATTGCGGCCACCGATGGCGGCGCCGCGAGGATGAGGGTACGGCCCTCGAACGCGCGACGCAGCGCGCCAAGCGCGGGCAGCGCCATCACCGCGTCGCCCAGCCAGTTGGGGGCGCGAACGAGCAGCCGATTGACTTCAGGCAGGCGCGTCACCCGCGCCATTGACGACGATCGGCAGGAACCAAGGGCCACGACGGCTGCTTCGTGGCCTTGGTGACCGTGGTGACCGGTGCGATGATGCCGGCGCCGTCACTCCGTCTCCTCATCACTTTCACTCGAGGCCGCGGGGAACATGCCCCGCTCGCCGGCGTTGGGGGTTTCCGCATCGCGCCAGCGGCGGTGCATCCACAGCCACAGGCCCGGGTATCGCCGCACGTACATCT
>JANPCT010000202.1:0-2286 GCA_031431095.1 Acidobacteriota bacterium
GCAGGACCAGCCCGACCCCGCTGCCGAACACCGTGCCGCGCGCGCGCGCGTCGAACGTGCGGCAGATGCCATCAGGGGACATCATGCCCCCCTCTTCGTAGCCATAACCGCCGCGGTCCGGCACCATCACCGACACGCCCCCGGCGAGCGCCATGTCGGATTCACCCGTCGCGAGGCTCCGGCACGCGAGGTGGACGGCGACCAGCGAAGTCGAGCACGCGCTCTGTACGAACATCGCGGGTCCGCGCAGGTTCAGCTTGTAGGCGACGCGCGTGACCATGTAGTCGGGCACGCTGCCGAAGATTGCCTGGCGCGCGCCGATGCTCCCTACCAGCTCGGGATTGCGGTAGATGTTGCTCAGCAGGTAGTTGCTTAGCGTGGCGCCGCCGAAGACGCCGATCAGGCCGGGGAAGGTGTCGCTGTCGTAGCCGGCATTCTCGATCGCCTCCCACGCGCATTCGAGGAAGATGCGATGCTGCGGGTCGAGGACCTCCGCTTCGCGGGGGTTGATGCCGAAGAATGCGGCGTCGAACCCGGCGATGTCGTCGAGGATGAACCCCGATCGCACCAGCTTCGGGTGGGTGAGCCCGGCGCGCGACACGCCCGCCGCCAACAGCTCCTCGTCAGTGAAGACAGTGCGCGATTCCACGCCGTCGCGCAGGTTCTGCCAGAAACGTTCGATGGTCGGAGCGCCCGGGAACCGCCCCGCCATGCCCACTACTGCCACCGCAACCTGGTCTCCGTCCGCCGAACCGGTTCGATTCACCTGTGCCGTCCCCTCTGTAGTTGTGTCACTGTCACTGCCGGCGCGAGCCCCGGCGCCGGCGAGCGTGGCAGGCTTCCCGTCGACCACCACCGCGAGCGCCGCGACGGTCGGACTCTCGTAAAGCGTCACAGCGGACAGGTTGCCGCCGAGCCGCGTCTTGATCCGCGCCGTCACCTGGATACCGAGATAGGAGTCGCCGCCCAGCTCGAAGAAGCTGTCGTCGACGCCGATGCGCTCGAAGCCGAGCACTTCCCGCCAGATCGCGGCGATCGCGTGTTCGGTGTCCGTTCGCGGCGCGACGTACTCCGTCTGCAGCGCCGGCCGCGGATGGCGGTTCACGTCGTCGGCAACCGGAGCGCTGCCACTGGCCGACGCCGCCGGCACCGGCGCGGGTTCGTGGATGCGGACCCAGCGACGGATGCGCGCGTCGAGATCGCCGATCGACACGGCAATCTGTCCGCCCACCGGCCCCGCGAGGATCCGGCCGAACGCGTCCGCCCCTTCCGGTCCGGTGAGCAGGAAGCCGGCCGGCGGCGTCGCGCCCGACGCGGCCTCGAGCTCCTCGGTTGCCCAGCCGTCCCAGTTCACCGCGATCCACGGGAACGGGCTGGTGCGGTTGCGGTGGGCCGCGAACGCGTCCATGAACGCGTTCACTGCCGCGTAGGCGCCGTAGCCGACGCCGCCGAGCAGCACCGACAGCGACGAGGTCAGCATGCAGAAGTCCAGAGGCAGGTGGCGCGTGAGATCGTCGAGCACGAGCAGCGCGTCCACTTTCGGCGCGAAGTGGCGCGCGCAGATCGCGTCGTCGGTCTGCGCGATCGCGCGGAACCCGTCGCCGGTCATCCAGCCGGCGGCATGAATGACGCCGTGGACCGCGCCGAAGCGTCCCTGCGCGGCCGCGAACACGCTCGCCATCTGCTCGCGGCAGGCGGCGTCCGCCTGCAGCACGAGGACTTCGCCGCCGGCACGCTGCACGCGGCGCAGGCGCTGGATGCGAGTCGCCACCGCGCCGCCGTCCCCGACGATCGCGTCCCACTGCGACTCCGGTGGAAACGGGGATCGCGAGGTGAGCACGATGCGGGCGCCGACCGACCGGGCCAGATACTCCGCCATCGTGGCCGCGATGCGTCCGAGCCCGCCGGTGATGACATACACGCCGCGCGGACGAAGTCGTCCGGGAAGCTGGGCGGACGGCAGATCGACGGCCGTAAAGCCCTGGACCCAGCGCTGTCCGCGCCGGTAGGCGACGACCGCGTCGTGTCCGACGGCGGCGTCGTTGTAGATCTGTTCCGCAGCCGCGGCCGCGGCGCCGCCCGCGTCATTCGCCTCGAGATCGAGATGGCCGCAGAGAACGTGCGGCAATTCCTGCGTCAGGACGCGGCACAACCCGAGCACGCTCGCCTTGCCGGGCGAGATGGGCTCGATGCCGGTGACGTCGTGGACGCCGGTCGTGATCACGGACAGTTTCACTTCGCCGGCCTGCCCGGCTTCGGCGAGCGCCTGCGCGAGCAGGCGGATGC
>JANPCT010000203.1:0-4285 GCA_031431095.1 Acidobacteriota bacterium
CTCGGCGGCTACCTGACCGATCGGCTGGGCCGGCGACGGGTGCTGACGTGGAGCATCCTGCTCTATGCGTTCTCCGCGTTCTTCGCGGGCTACTCGACGTCGGTCTACCAGCTGCTCTTCTGGCGGAGCTGCACGTTCGTCGGCGTCTGCGTGGAGTTCGTCGCCGCGGTCGCGTGGCTGGCGGAGCTCTTCCAGGATCCCAAGCGTCGCGAGTCGGTCATCGGCTATACGCAGGCATTCGGATCGCTCGGCGGCATCATGGTCACCGGCGGGTATTTCCTGGCCGTTCACTACGCCGACAGCCTTCCCGCAGTACACGGCACCCACCAGGCGTGGCGCTACACCCTGATGTCGGGAATCATCCCGGCGATCCCGCTCATCTTCATCCGTCCGTTTCTCCCGGAGTCGCCGGTGTGGGCGGAGAAGAAGCGCGCCGGCACGCTCAAACGTCCAAGCTTCGGCGAGCTGTTCCGGCCTCAGTTCAGCCGCACCACAATCGTCACCACGATCATGATGGCGTGCGCCTATGCGGCGGCGTTCGGCGCCATCCAGCAGGTGCCCCGCATAGTCCCCGGCCTGGAGCAAGTCCGCGCGCTGCCGCGGCCCGCGATCGAGAAGACCGTCAGCGCGGTCCAGTCGTACCAGGAGTTCGGCGGCCTGGCCGGACGCATCGTGCTCGCCTATCTCGCCGTCTACATCGTCCGCCGCCGGCGGCTGCTGCACATCTTCCAGGTGCCCGGCATGATCCTGCTGCCGCTGGTGTTCCTGTTCCCGGCGACGGGTAATCTCGCGCTGCTGAAGTGGGGCATCGCGGCGGTCGGCTTCATGACCATCGCGCAGTTCAGCTTCTGGGGCAACTACCTGCCCCGCGTCTATCCAACGTATTTGCGCGGGACCGGCGAAAGCTTCGCGGCCAACGTCGGCGGCCGCATGATCGGCACCTCCGCGGCGCTGCTGACGACCAACATCGTCACGTCGATGCCGGGGGGATCGCCGTCGATCAAACTGGCGCATGCCGCCGCCCTGGTCGGAACCGCGGCATACGTCATCGGCTTCGTCGCCAGTTGGTGGCTGCCCGAGCCGACGCAAGAAAATCTGCCGGAGTAACTCTCAGCCAGCTTGAAGCTGAATAGCTAGAAGGCGCGTTCATACAGCGCCAGCGCCGCGATCTGGTCGAAGGGACGCGGATTGTGCTGCCCGGTCCACTGTGTTGCGGCATCGGCGGCCAGCGACTGCAGATCGCCGCGCGGGACGCCTATCCCGGTCAGCGATTGCGGCAAACCTCCGGCACGGGCAAGACCGGCAAGACGGGCTGGCAGGTCCGTGCCTGGCGCCAGTTCGCTGTAGCGATCGCCCACCATCTCAGCGTTCCAGCGGACCACGTGCGGCAGCATCACCGCAATGGCCGCGCCGTGAACGGTGCCGTACTTCGCGGTGAGCGGATTGGCGCAGGCGTGCGTCGCGCCGAGCATCGACGCTTCGATGGCGATGCCGGCATAGTGCGACCCGAGGAGCATGGCGCCGCGCGCCGCGACGTCACGTGGATGGTCGAGGACTCGTTGGTAGTTTGCATCGAGCAGCCGCCAGCCTTCACGCGCGAAGAGCTCCGACACGGGCGTGCCGCGCGCCGTTACATACGACTCGACGGCGTGAGCGATCGCGTCGTACCCGGAAATCGCGGTCACCAACGCCGGCTGCGTGACGGTGAGCAACGGATCGAGAATCGCGATGCGGAAAGCAGCCTTGTCGTCACCGCAGGCCATCTTGGCGTGCGTTGCCGCGTCGGAGATGATGGCATACGACTGCGCTTCGCTGCCCGTTCCGGCGGTCGTCGGCACCCCGATCGACGGCAGCATTGGCTTTGTTGCCTTGCCGTGCCCGCGGTAGTCGCGCATCGAGCCGCCGTTGGTCAGGACGAAGTTGATGCCCTTGGCGCAGTCGAGGGAGCTGCCGCCGCCCAGCGCGACAATTCCGTTGATGCGCCCCGCCGCGGCGTAGACGCGGCCCGCCTCGACCATATCGGTATCAGGGTTCGGCCCGAAATCGTGAAAGAAGAACGGTACGATTCCCATGCAATCCAGCAGCGCGGCCGCGCGATCGACAAGGCCGGTCGCGACGATTCCCCCGTCGGCGACGATGAGCGCCCGCTCGAACCCCAGATCGCGGCCGAGCGCCCCCAACTGCTCGAGAGCGCCGTCCCCGAAAACGATGCGTGTTCGCAGAGCAAGATCGAAGGCTCTCATCGGTGCTGGGGCTATCATGGCGGAATGATACGCGTCCTCGGACCGCTGCCGCGGCGTCGCACGTAGCGCGTGGCGGCGTGCAGCCCCGCGTGCCGCATCGGTTCGTCACCTACGCCCTCGATCGCACACCACCATCGTGATCAGGCACGGCCCCACCGACGAGGTGCTCGCCAGCAACACGCTGGACGATGCCTTCGATGCCTCGCCGGCGCTGGCCGGAACGGAGCTTTACCTCCGGGGGGCGAAGTACCTCTGATCAATCGCAAAGTAGGGGCTTGGGCTGGGGGCCCCATGCCCCCGTGTTATGCCGTCGTCGCCTCGAGCTCAATCTTGAGCGAGCCGCGCAGCGCATTGGACACCGGGCACTTGGCTTCCGCTTCCTTCGCGACCTCGGCGAACTGCTCCTTCGGGATACCGGTCAGTCCGTGCGCGACGACCGACAGCTTGGACGTCGTGATGGTGATGCCGGCGTCGCCCTTGTCGGCGCTCACCGTCGCGGTGACGTCAGTCTTCGCGATCGATCCGCCCTTGCGTCCGATGGTGGCGTTCAGCGCCATCGCGTAGCAGGAAGCGTGCGCGGCGGCAATGAGCTCCTCGGGGCTCGTGTTGCCGCCGGACTCGCCGATTCGCGAAGGGAACGAGACCGGCAGGTTGAAGGCGCCGCTGCCCGCTTTGGCGGTTCCCTTGCCCTCCATGATCGAGCCTTCCCAGTTCACCGTGACGTTGCGTGAGAACGTTGCCATTGAGTCTCCTTGGTTGATGGCGGAGCCAGTGCCGGCGCGGGCGTGACGCTGCCCGGCTCGGCGTCGATCCCGCCGGTTACTTCTTGCCTTTGGCGGTTATCGCCAGCTGGACACACACGCCGGCGACGCCGAGCGCGAGCCACACGAAGAGAATCCAGGGCTGGCCGGGCGCCGGGTTCATTGGATACGCGAGCCACACACTGTGGCGCGCCGCGGCATCGAGCGACAGACGATTGCCCGACAGCGCAATCGCGCCGACGACAATCGTCCACGCGCCGCCGAACGCCGTGGCGCCGAGGAT
This sequence comes from Acidobacteriota bacterium, assembly GCA_031431095.1. GTDB lineage: Bacteria > Acidobacteriota > Vicinamibacteria > Vicinamibacterales > 2-12-FULL-66-21 > JAICSD01. The sequence goes on from JANPCT010000203.1 coordinate 3,288, forward strand.
GACGTAGCGCTGGAGGGCGAGCGCGGCAAGCGCGCCCGCGATCGAAATCAGGATCACCACGGCGGCACTCGGCTCGCGTCCGAGCGACGCCCAGATGAGACTCGTCGCCAGCGCCCCGATGCCGGCACCGAGCAGCGCGACGCCGACGAAATACGCGGCGATAAGGATCAGCGCGCCGACGATCCCGCCGGCCAGGGCCGCCCCGATCATCCACGCGGTGTGTTCCGTGCCGGCGGCGCCGCTCGCGAGCAGCGCGCCGATGATGAAACCGTAGATGCCCAAGACGATCCGGAAGACGCGGTATCCGGCGAAACAGGAAATCACCCCGCCGACGAGCAGGATGACGGCAGCGGGTAGCTGGAAGGACGCCGGCAGCATCAACCGAAGATTATAGTCCGTGGCCGCGTGCTAACGTGCTTCCTCACCCGATGACTGCGTCCCCTGCCCCGGGCCCCCGAAGGGGCGTCAGCGCCACCGGCGTCGTCACGGCCACCGGCGGGCTCGCGCTGCTGGTGTGGCTGGTGTGGGGACGCGTCGGCGAGATCGTGGCCGACGTGCGGCAGGTCGGCTGGGGCCTGACCCTGGTGGTCGTGCTCGGCGGGCTGCGATTCCTGCTGCGCGCCGCGGCGTGGCGGCTGTGCCTGGATCCGCCGCACCGGCTGCAACTCAGAGACGCGTTCGCCGCGGTGATCTGCGGCGATGCCATCGGCAATCTCACGCCGCTCGGTCCACTTATCGGCGAGCCGGCGAAGGCTGCGTTCGTGCGAGGGCGCGTGGCGCTGACGCCCGCGCTCACGGCCCTCGCGATCGAGAATGTCCTCTATACGATGTCGGCGGCGGCGATGATTGCCGCCGGCATGGTGACGCTGCTGGTCGGCTTCCAGCTGCCGGCCAACGTCCGCGGCCTCGGCGAGGGCGCGATCGTGGCGACCCTCGCGTTGTTCGTGCTGGCGCTGTGGATGTTGTGGCGGCAACCGGCGCTCATCAGCCGGTCGCTC
>JANPCT010000204.1:0-5659 GCA_031431095.1 Acidobacteriota bacterium
CGATCGAAGGCGTCGGGTGGCAGGTCCGCGAGCGACACAACTGTGATGTCTGCGTCGAGAGGGCCGTTCTTGATCACCCCGATACTCTTCATGGCGGCACGGCGCGCGCCTTCGATCCCCGCCGCTGCGTCTTCGACGACGATGGCGCGCGACGGATCGACGCCGAGTCTCTCCGCGGCCTTGAGAAACACCTGCGGGTCGGGCTTCCCCGCCGTCACATCGTCGGCAGACACGATCGCATCCAGGCAATCCTCCAGCCCGGCGACCCGCAGCATCGCCTCGACGTTGAGGCGCGGCGCGGACGACGCGATCGCTTGTTTCCACCCGGCGGTTCGAAGCCGCGCAAGCCACTCGCGCGCCCCCGGCAGCGGCGTCAGTCCGTGTGTTTCGGCGAGCCGGCGGAACTCGGCTTCCTTCGTGTCGCCAATCCACTGAAGGCGGCTGGGCTCGACATCGCCGCCGAGCCATCGCGGCAGGATGCGATCGTTGCGTTGACCGAAGCTCGCGAGGAACTGTTCGTAGGTGAGCGTCATCCCTTCCGCGTGCATCACGTCGAGCCACGACAGCCAGTGAAACTCCTCGGAGTCGACCAGTGTCCCGTCCAGATCCCATAGAACAGCCTTCACGGACTCAGGGCTCATGCGGTGGGCTTCCTGACCTGGCCGTAGTAGGCGGATGGCCCGTGCTTTCGATCGTGGTGTTTGTCGATCAGGAAACCGTCAGGCCGGCCGGCGGCGGCGTCGAGCACGCGCGCGCGCCATTCGAGCCGGGCGAGGTACTCGAGAACTTCCGCGTGCTCGATGGCCTGGAAGGCGTCGGCGCCCCAGGTGAACGGGCCGTGATTGGCGACGAGCACCGCCGGCACATCCGTGGGTGACAGCCGTGCCGACGTGAAGGTTTCCACGATCACCCCGCCGGTGTTCATTTCGTAGTCCTGGCGGACCTCCGCTGCGGTCATCGGTCGCGTGACCGGCACATCGCCATGGAAGTAGTCCGCGTGCGTCGTGCCCATGCAGCGGATCGGCTGGCGTGCCTGCGCAAACGTCGTGGCGAACTCCGAGTGGGTGTGGACGATCCCGCCGATCGAGGGGAATGCCAGGTAGAGCGCGAGGTGCGTGGGCGTGTCGGACGAGGGACGCAGCCTGGTGCCAATCGGTCGTCCCGTCGAGAGCGAGACCGCGACCATGTGCTTCGGCGTCAACTTGTCGTATGGAACGCCGCTCGGCTTGATCATGAAGATGCCGGCCTTGCGGTCGACGGCCGAGACGTTGCCGAACGTGCCGAAGACCAGGCCCGACCCGGCGAGCTTCCGGTTGGCGCGGTAGGCGAGGTCACGAAGCTTCATGCCGCTGCTGCCTCCTTGATCGCGAGCTGCCGCTTCATCAGCAGGCCCAACTCGGGATGCGCGCCTGGGACCCCGCCGAAACTGTCGTGGAGCTCGCGATACATTCCATACAGGTCGTCGTAGACGCGGCGCGCCTGCGGCCGCGGCTGGAAAAACTTGTCCTTCAAGCTGGTCATGCGCCGTTGAGCCTCGTCCCATGTTACGTAGCCACCCGCCTCACCACCCGCGGTGACGGCGGCGGACACGGCGGCGCCCAGCGCCGGCGCCTGCGGCGAGCCCGCGATCAACATCGGCTGCCCGAGGACGTCGGCGTAAATCTGCATGAAGAGATCGTTCTTTTCTGCGATGCCGCCGCAGCAGACGACCCGGTCGATGACGACACCGTAGCCGCGCAGGCGCTCGATGATGGCCCGGGCACCGTACGCGGTCGCCTCGATGAGGGCACGATAGATCTCGGCGCGGGTCGTGTGCAGCGTTTGACCAAGAATCAGTCCGGTCAGCCGCGTGTCTACCAGGACGGTGCGGTTGCCGTTGTTCCAGTCGAGCGCGAGGAGTCCCGATTCTCCCGGAAGCAGGCGGGCCGCGTCGTTGGAGAGCGCCGCGTGTAACGCTTCCCCGCCGTCACAAATCCCCTCGACCCACCACTTCAACAAGTCGCCGACTGCGGACTGCCCCGCCTCGATGCCGAAGAACCCCGGCATGATCGAGCCGTTGACGATCCCGCAAATGCCTGGGACGTTCGCAATCGCGTCGGCGACCGGAGCGATTGCGCAGTCGCAGGTCGAGGTGCCGATGATCTTGACGAGCGTGCCGGGACGGATGCCCGAGCCGACGGCGCCGTAGTGCGCGTCGAAGCTGCCCATGGCGATCGCGATCCCCGGGCGCAGGCCGAACTCGCGCGCCCACTCGGCGCTCAGGGTTCCAGCCGGATGTCCTGGGGGAAATGCCTTCTCGTAGAGGCGGTCGCGGAGATCGGCGAGCTTCGGATCCAGCCGGGCGAGGAATTCCTTCGACGGCAGCCCGCCCCACGCCTCCGAGTACATCGCCTTGTGGCCGGCGGCGCAGATGCAGCGAACGATCTTCGTGGAGTCGGTCACTCCCGCGAGCACCGCGGGAACGAAGTCGGCGAGCTCCACCCAGCTGGCGGCGGCGTCGAAGACGTCGGGCGCCACCTTCAGGCAGCGCCAGATCTTCGACCACCACCATTCCGATGAATACGTCCCGCCGATCGGCGCCAGCAGCTCGGGCGCGTGTGTCGCGGCCGCCGCCGTAATCGCCGCCGCTTCAGCGGTGGAGGTGTGGTCTTTCCACAGCCATGCGTGCGCCGCAAGACTGTGCTTCCAGCGCGGGTCGATGGCGAGCGGCCGCGCCTGCGCGTCGACGGGAAGCGGCGTAGATCCTGTCGTGTCGACACCGATGCCGATGACGCGATCGCGCGCAAACCCCGGCTGCGGATCGGCAGCCAGGAGCGCGCCGTTCACGGACGCACGCAGCCCCTCGACGTAATCGGCCGGGTTCTGCCGCGCAAGATGCGGCTGCTTCGACTCGAGCAGCACGCCATGGTCTCCACTCGGATAGTCGAACACGCGCGTGCCCGCGACACGTCCGTCCGCCGTGTCGACGACGATGGCGCGCACGGAGTTGGTGCCGTAGTCGATGCCGATCGTGTAACTCATCGCGCTCTCACTCGAAGGAATCGAAGGGTCGAAACCGGTCGAAGGAACGCCAGAACCTGTCGAAGGATCCTTCGACGTAACCCTGGTGGGTTCCTTCGACTGCCTTCGACCCCTTCGATTCCTTCGAGTGAGAGGCCATCTACCCGACCAGGATCGGCGACACCACTTCGAGGACGTCCGGCCCGGTGCCCCTGGCGCGCGCCTTGTCGAGTGCCGGCTGCTGCGCCAGGACGCGCACGGCCTTGAGCGACAGGTTGGCGAAGTTGATCATGCTGCGCTCGATGGCGCGCGTCGGATCTTCGCGATAGGTGAACTGATCCTGGCTGTACCAACCCTGATAGTTCCGGACGAACGTGGTGTAGAGATATTCGACCGACTCGGGAATCGAGATGGTTCCGAACATCAAATCCTGGTCGTTCCGTCCCTGCCGCGCGTCGTTGACGTCGAACTTGTGCACCGGCACGCCGGCGAACTCGGCCAGGTCGCAGGCCGTGGACGCGGTCGTCGCTTCCATCTTCTGGTGGCCGTAGTCGATCGTCAGGCCGCAGTTGTTGCCGCCGCAGATCTGGTTGACGCGCTGCGCGACGACGATCGCCGCGGCCGCGGTGGGAATGACGAGGAACAGCTCGCGCGGCTCATAGGGCTTCGGTTCCATGCCCAGCCGGATCCCGTGTTTCAGGCATTCCCGGTTCACGGCGACGAGCGCCTCGGTGAACCATTCCACCTGCTGCTTGTAATCGACCTGGAAGTGGTAGTCGGCGCCGTCGGACCCCGGCCACACGCTGAGGACCTCGATCTTCATCAACTTGCAGATCTCGACCCCCTTCATGATCTCTTCGATGGCGGCGCGGCGCAGCGCCGGGTCGGGATTGCACGGGCCGCCCAGCTTGAACTTCGGGTGGGTCCACACGTTGATGTTGCACGCGGTCACGCGCATTCCGAGCTCGGCGAGGAATCCCGTCTGCGCCCGTTCGATCGCTGCCGGGTCGAGGTCACCGTTGAGCGTTTTCTCGAAGACGCTCTGGTGGATCTCGATGGCGTCGACGCCGGCCGCTTTCGTGCGCCGGCACTGCGCCTCGAACGTGTTGCTGAACGACGGATCGTCGGAGTGATAGCCGGGAGGCGCGAACCGATCGTAGAAGTCACCCGCGGACCAGTGCCCGACGGCGTGCCTGATGTTCATGGTCGTGAGGAACTCGATCGACTCGGCGCGTCCCATGTAGGCGTGCTTCGACGCGGCAAACGCGAGTTGATCGGCGGTAAAACGGCTCATTCCATCCTCCGGGAGACACGCGGTCGTGCAGGATTGCGCCTGCGCTTCGGCCCGACCACGCTGTTTGCGTCCCGGCCGCGCCCAACGGTACCATCCCGGCGCGCCGGCTGTAAACGACGGGAGAGAGCCGGAAAGACCATGAATTACGTCCGGGGGCTCGTGCTCCTTGCCCTGATCGCTCGGTCCACCGGCCTCACGCCCGAAGCGCCTCAACACCAACTGGGGCGGCGTCGTCGAGACCGGCTGCCTGGGTCGTGGGACTGCTGAAATGCGTTACCATTCCGCGGCTCATCCTACAGGATTCCACCATGACACTGCTGCGTGCCCTCGTCGTGGCGCTGACGCTGCTGCTCGTGACGGTCAGCGCCCGGACGTCGTTCGACGCCGCCGGCGCCCGGCAGAAGCGAGCCCGGCCGGATTACCCTGTCCAGCCGGTGCCCTTCACCGCGGTGCACCTGAACGACGCTTTCTGGGCACCGCGAATCGAAACCAATCGGAAGGTGACGATCCCGGCCGCGTTCCAGAAATGCGAGGAGTCGGGACGGATGAACAACTTCGAGCGGGCGGCACAGGCCCTTCGCGGCGAACCGCACGACATGAAGGCGCCGCCGTATCCGTTCGACGACTCGGATCTCTACAAGGTGATCGAAGGCGCGGCCTATGTGCTCAACGTGCAGCCCGACCCCAGACTCGATGCCTATGTGGACGGCATAATCGCCAAGATCGCCGCGGCGCAGGAATCTGACGGCTACCTCTACACCACCCGCACGATCGATCCGCAGAACCCGCACCGCTGGGCGGGCAAGGCGCGCTGGGTCAACGAGCGCAACGACAGCCACGAGCTCTACAACCTGGGCCACATGTTCGAGGCTGCCGTCGCGCACTATCAGGCCACCGGCAAGAAGAACTTCCTCAACGTCGCGACGCGTGCCGCCGATCTGCTCGTCAATACCTTCGGCCCGGGCAAGCGCAGCACCTGGCCGGGTCACCAAATCACCGAGATGGCCCTCGTGCGGCTCTATCGGGTCACCGGCAACGAGCACTATCTGTCGCTCGCGACGTTCCTCATCGACGCGCGCGGGCCGGACGGCCTGCCCGCCGGCGAGACGGTGAATCCGCGCGGACTGGACTACAACCAGGCGCAGCTGAAAGTCATCGATCAGGCCGAACCGGTGGGGCACGCCGTTCGCGCCATGTACATGTACGCCGGCATGGCGGACGTCGCCGCGTTGGAGGACGACGCCAGGATCAAGGCGGCCGGCGATCGGATCTGGGACAACCTCGTCCACTCGAAGCTCTATCTCACCGGCGGCATCGGCGCGGCCGGCGGCCACGAGGGCTTCGGCGATCCCTATGACCTGCCCA
>JANPCT010000205.1:0-6247 GCA_031431095.1 Acidobacteriota bacterium
GGTGATGGGCTACGCCGGGACGATCGTCCGAGGCGCCGGTGCGGCGCTTGCTCCCGGCGCCGCGGTGCTGTCGCCGCCGCTCTCGGTCGAGCCCCGCATCTGGTACAACCCCGAGCTCCGCAGCACGCTGTTTCTCGTCCCCGGCCTGATCGCCTACATCCTGATGATCACCGCGGTCATCTCGACGGCGTTGTCGATCGTGCGTGAGAAGGAGAGCGGCACCATGGAGCAGGTCCGCATGGCGCCGATCGACACCTTCTCGTTCGTCGTCGGCAAGAGCATTCCGTATTTTTTCATCTCCCTGGCGTCGGCCGCGCTGATCATTGTCGCGGCGATGCTGCTGTTCGGGCTGCCGATGCGGGGCAACTGGCTGGCGCTGCTGCTCGCGTTGTCCCTCTTCATCGCCGGGGCGCTCGGCACCGGCCTCCTTATTTCCACTGTGGCGGAAACGCAGCAGGTCGCGTTTCAGGCGGCGATGCTCACGTCGTTCCTGCCGACGCTGATGTTGTCCGGGTTCATCTTCCCGATTTCCAGCATGCCGGCCTTCCTGCAGCTCGTGACGCTCGCGGTGCCGGCGCGCTACTTCCTGATCGCCCTTCGCGGCATCGTCCTGAAGGGCACGGCGGTGACGCTCCTCTGGCCGCAGATGGCGGCCCTGGCGGCCTACGCGCTGCTGATGCTGTCGCTGGCGTCGGTGCGCCTCGCGCGGGAGCGTGGCTGATGCCGCTGCCGTGCACGGAGCGGCGCTGATGCAGCGCCTGCGCTGCCTGGTGTGGAAGGAGTTCCTCGAGCTGCGGCAGAACCCGCGGCTCTTCGGGCTCGTCATCGTTGCGCCGATTCTGCAGTTGACGATGCTGGGGTATGCGGCGACGACCGACGTGCGGGACGTCCCCGTCGTCATTGCCGATGGTGATCGGTCCACCGCGAGCCGCAGCCTGATCGCGCGATTCGAGGCGTCAGCCAACTTCACCGTCATCGACACGGTGACGACGGTGCGCGACGTCGATGCGTACCTGCAGACCGGCAAGGCGTGGCTGGCGCTCGCGATTCCACCTGGTTACGCCCGCTCGCTCGAGCGGCGCGAGGTCGTCGGGCTGCAGGTCGTCGCCGACGGCAGCGATTCGAACTCCACCACGGTTGCGCTCGGCTACGCGACCGCGCTGGTCGGCGAGTACGCCGCGGCCATCGCGGATGAGCGTTCGCGCGCGGACGGGGCGCCTGCGGCCGCATCGGGCCCGGGCATCGACCTGCGGATCCGGGTCTGGTTCAACCCGCAGCTCGAGAGCCGCTTCTTCATGATCCCCGGCGTCCTCGCCCTGCTGCTGCTCCTTGTCACCGCCAACCTCGCCGCCATGGCGGTGGTGCGGGAGAAGGAGCTGGGCACGCTGGAGCAGTTGAACGTGACGCCGCTCAGGCGCTGGGAGCTGATTGTCGGGAAGCTGCTGCCGTACGGCGTCATCGCGCTCATCGATGTGCTGCTCGTGACCGCCGTCGCGGTGTTCTGGTTCGCGGTGCCGCTGCGCGGCAGCTTCACACTGCTGCTGGCGATGAGCCTTCTCTATGTTGTGTGCACACTCGCGCTCGGGCTGTTCATCTCGACCATCTCGGACACGCAGCAGCAGGCGATGATGACCGCGACGTTCTTTTTCCTCACGCCGATGATTTACCTGTCGGGTTTCATCTTCCCGATCGAGAACATGCCGACGGTGATCCAGTACGCGACCTACCTCATTCCCCTGCGCTATTTTCTCGTCATCGTGCGCGGCATTTTCCTGAAGGGAATCGGCCTGAACCTGCTGTGGCCGCAGGCCGCGGCGTTGGCGGCCTGGGGCGCAGTCGTCCTGGCGCTCGCAGTGGCCAGGAGTCGCAAGCGCATCGCCTAGCGACGTCGCTATTGGGCGCGGATGGCCTTGATCGGATCCACGCGCGTCATGGTGCCGTCGGCAGCGGCAGGAGAGACGCGGGCGTCGTAGTCACGCTGTGAGTATCCCCATTATGAGAATAGGTGCCAGCGCAGTCGCGACGCAGGCCCCCGCCGCGCAGAGGTAAGATTCTCAGGTGCGCGTGCTGCTGGTCGAGGACGATGCGACGATTGGTGATTTCGTCGAGAAAGGCCTGCGCGAGGCCGGTTTCGCCGTTGAGCGGGCGGCCGATGGGATGGTCGGGCTCGAGAAGGCGCTGGCAGGGACGTACGACGCGGCGATCGTGGACGTGATGCTGCCGCGGCTGGACGGGCTGGCGCTGATCGACACTCTCCGCGCCCGCGGCATCCGCGCGCCGGTTCTCATACTGAGCGCGCGGCGTTCGGTCGATGACCGCGTCCGCGGCCTGCAGGCGGGAGGCGACGACTATCTCACCAAGCCGTTTGCATTTGCCGAACTGCTCGCCCGCGTGCAGGCCTTGATTCGCCGCGCCACCGGGGCCGCCGAACCGACCCGCCTCTCGGTCGGTGATTTGACGCTCGATCTGCTGACCCGCAAGGTGCAGCGCGGCGCGCAATCGATCGAGCTGCGGCCGCGCGAGTTCGCGCTGCTCGAGTACCTGATGCGGAACGCCGGCCGCGTCGTCTCCAAGACGTCCATCCTGTCGCACGTCTGGGGCTACAACTTCGATCCGAGCACGAACGTCGTCGACGTCCTCGTCTCGCGGCTGCGCGACAGGGTCGACAAGCCGTTCCCCGCGAAGCTGCTGCATACCGTGCGCGGCGTTGGTTACGTGGTGCGGCCATGAGCACCATGCGCCGGACGCTCGGGCTCCGGCTGTCGATCTGGTACGGGACGGTTTTCATCCTGAGCACGCTGGTGCTCGTCGGCACCACGTACGCGCTGATCTCATCGTCACTGGCGCAGCGCGACCACGACATCATTCGCGCCACGCTCCGCGAATATGCCTCGCGCTACGATCTTGGCGGCCTGCCGGCGCTGCAGCGCGCGGTGGAACTGGAGCAGCGGACCGGCAGCGAGGAGCAGCTGTTCGTGCGGGTGATCGGTCCTGATGCCGATGCGCTCTTCGTCCGGTCGCCGCAAGCCTGGGGAACCTACGCGGTCGAGGAGCTGGGCGACGGCCGTCCCGGAGCTCTCCACGATCGCGCCGCGGTTCTCGAACTGGCATCGGCCCGGCTGTTCGACGGCACCATCCTGCAGGTCGGCAAGACCAACGAGATCCGTCTCACGCTGCTGCGAAAGTTCCAGGTGATCGTCGGCCTGGTCTCGCTCCTCACGCTGGTGCTCGGTGTCGGCGGCGGCCTCGTCCTGACGCGATCCACGCTGCAGCCGATCTACGACCTGATCGAAGTCGTGCAGGGGATCATTCGCACCGGGCGTACCCACACGCGCGTGCCGGCGCGCAACGCCAAGGGGGACGCGGTCGACGAGCTGAGCGCGCTCTTCAACACCATGCTCGATCGGATCAACGGCTTGATCGGCGCAATGGGCGAGTCGCTCGACAATGTGGCGCACGACCTGCGGACGCCCATCGCGCGTCTCCGCGCCGTTGCCGAGCGCGCGCTGCAGGCACCCGACGCCGCGTCGTCGTCACGCAATGCGCAGCGGGAAGCGCTGGCGGATTGCCTCGAGGAGGCGGATCGCATCCTCTCGATCCTCAACACGCTGATGGACATCTCCGAAGCGGAGACCGGCGTCCTGCAGCTCCGGCGCGAACCCGTCCCGCTGGCCGCGCTCCTCGGCGAAGTCGTGGAGCTCTACGAGGACGTGGCCGAGGCGAAGCGGGTGTCGGTCACGCTCGATTCCGGCCACGAGGTGGTCGTCAGCGGCGAGCGCGATCGGCTGCGCCAGGTCTTTGCCAACCTGCTCGACAATGCGATCAAGTACACCGCGCCTGACGGCCTCGTGCAGGTTGCAATCGGCGATCAGAACGATTCGGCGGTGGTCTCGGTCACCGATACTGGGGCGGGAATCGCCGACGAGCACCTGCCGCGAATCTGGGAGCGCCTCTACCGCGCCGACCCCAGCCGATCCGAGCGGGGCCTCGGGCTTGGGTTGAGCCTGGTCAAGGCTTACGTCGCGGCCCACGGCGGCACCGTGGACGCCGTCAGCGATCCGGGCCGCGGCTCGACTTTCACCGTGCGTCTGCCACAGGGCCCAGCGGCCATCGCTAGTGGCGCCGGCCCTCAGCAAGCCTGAGCCGCCCGACCCGAGGCTCGAGCCTTTCACACTTGTAATTCTCTCGTTAGCGTTCCGCAAGGTTCCCCAACGTCTAAAGCACAGAGGTGAGTGGGACCATGAATAACGGATATTTGAGAAAAGGCGGCGTCGCTGTCGTTGCAGCCGGGGTGGTGACAATCGCCGCATGGCGCGCGCCACAGGCGACCGGACTGTTGACGGCCGCGGGCTCGGCTCCCGTGGTCGCAGTCGCACCTGCGGGTGTGGTGCCGGCCGGTGTCGCGGGCGTATCGTACGCTCCCGTCGTCGAACGGGTGATGCCCGCGGTGGTGACGATTCGCGTCGAGAAGCGCGCGTCGTTCACCCCGACCGATCAGCAGATTCCCGAGGAGTTTCGCCGCTTCTTCGGCGACCGGCTGCCGCGTCAGGCCCCCCGCGGCCAGCGCATGCCGCGCGGCACCGAGCGTGGGCTCGGCTCGGGCGTCATCGTCAGCCAGGATGGTTACATCCTGACGAACAATCATGTCGTCGACGGCTCCGACAAAGTACGCGTCGAGCTGCCGGACAATCGCACCTTCACTGCAAAGGTCGTCGGGTCGGATCCGGCGACGGACCTTGCCGTCGTCAAGATCGAGGCGAAGGATCTGCCGACGCTCGTCATCGGCGACTCCGACGCGGTGAAGATCGGCGATGTCGTCCTCGCGGTTGGTAATCCGCTCGGCATCGGCGAAACCGTCACGTCCGGGATCATCAGCGCGAAGGGACGTCAGACGCCGACGGGTGACGACAGCTACCAGGACTTCCTGCAGACCGACGCCGCGATCAATCACGGCAACTCGGGCGGCGCGCTCGTCAACGCCGCGGGACAGCTCGTCGGCATCAACTCGCAGATCCTGTCGCCGTCCGACGGCAATATCGGACTCGGTTTCGCCATTCCGTCGAACATGGCGAAGCACGTCATGGATCAGCTGGTCGCGAACGGCACGGTCCGGCGCGCGAAGCTCGGCGTGACCGTGCAGCGCATCACGGCCGACATGGCCGCCTCGCTTGGCCTGGCCTCAGCACAAGGCGCGCTCGTCAGCAACGTCGAGGAAGGCTCCGCGGCGGCTCGTGCCGGACTGAAGCAGGGTGACGTGATCACCCAGTACAACGGCAAGGCGGTTGCCGACAACAACCAGTTGCGCAACGCTGTCGCCGCAACGACGCCGGGGACGAACGTGCAGGTACAGGTGCTGCGCAACGGGCGAACCGAGTCGCTGCAGGCAACTGTGGGGGAACTCGCCGCGCGCAAGGAGGCCGCGAACGCTCCGGACGATATGCGCGGTGAGGGGAAATACGGCATGAGCATTCAGCCGCTGACGCCCGATCTCGCCGAAAGTGCCGGCGTGCCGATAACGACGCAGGGCGTCATCGTCGCGGACCTGGATCCGTCCGGGATTGCGGCCGAAAGCGGGCTGCAGGAGGGGGACGTCATCGCGAAAGTCGACGGCAAGGCGGTGCGCAGCGCTGCCGACCTGAAGGCCTCACTCGATCGCAACGACGGCAAAGCGTCGCTGCTGCTCATCAACCGCAAGGGCACGGCGCTTTTCCTGACGCTGGCAGCACGTTAGGCTTCAGGCTTCAGGGTTCAGAGTTCAGGGTTCAGGGTTTCGGAGTTGTGCGGGAGATTCCACTCGGAGTCTCCCGCTTTTTGCCGTTTCGGTGCGATGTGAGACCTGATCCCGCCCCTGTCTACTCCGCGCGGAGCGCGATGATCGGATCGACCTTGCTGGCCCGCTGCGCCGGCAGCCATACCGAGACGAAGGCGATGACCGTCAAGAGGAGCGGCACTCCAACGAATACCACCGGGTCTTTCGCGGTCACGCCGAACAGGAACGTGGTGATGAACTTGGCGAGCCAGAACGCGCCGCCGAGCCCGACCACGACCCCCACCAGCGCCAGCCGCATACCCTGAAAGACCACCATGTTCTTGACGTGCGAGGCTTGCGCGCCGAGCGCGAGCCGGATGCCGATTTCCTGCGTGCGCTGTTCGACCGAATACGCCATCAGCCCGTAGATGCCGATTGCCGCCAGCAGCAGCGCGCACGCGCCGAATACCGTCATCACCCACATGTTGAATTTCTGCC
>JANPCT010000206.1:0-3899 GCA_031431095.1 Acidobacteriota bacterium
CCGGTCGAATGCCGAGATATTTCGCGATCTGAGCACTAGCGTCTGCCCCTGGTGAGGTTCTCGAGGATGAACAGGCCGCTCTTGCCGGGACAGATCACGTCGAGGTCGCCATCAGCATCGAGATCGACGACGGGCAGCTGCATGCCGCCACCGACGCGGCCGCCGTAGTCGACGAGATGCCGGATCCACGAGACGGCGCCAGCCGCGGCACCGGCTGACCGGCGATACTCGTACCAATAAACACCGAGAGGCTCGCGCTCGCCGGGATCGGCGCCGTTGTGTGCCATGAACCGCTTGCCCGTAATCACGTCCGGATTGCCGTCGCCGTTGAGATCGGTGAGGGTCGAGGCATGCCCCTGCGACCAGGCGTTGTCGATGACGTGCCGGGTCCAGCCGTCGCCGATGCCCTGCTCGAACCAGAACACGCCATAGTCGTGCGCCGCCGCCGCGACGATGTCGTTGCGGCCATCGCCGTTGACGTCCACGACGTGCATGAAGCCCAGTTCGACGATGCGAGGCGTACCTGACGCGGGCGCCGCGGAGGCCGGCGCCGCGAGAGGGACGTTGATCGCGTCCAACCCGGGGTGAAAGATCCATGGCGACGCCCGGGGTTCCGGCGGCGCCTCCAGCCAGCCTCGAGGCGTCAGGATGTCGGTTCGACGGTCGCCGTTGATGTCGCCCGACCCGATGCCGTGGCCGTAGCTTCGGTCGCTGATGACGTGCGTGACCCAGGCGCCGTTCCGCACCTCGTACCACGCCTGCCCCGTGCCGTTCTCCTGGGCGACGATCTCGAGCGCCTTGCCGTCGTTGTCGACGTCCGCGAGGATCGCGAACTCGACGTTGAACCCCTGATGAATCGACGACTCGGTCCACGCAGCGGTCTGCGCGCGGCCGGGGTTGCGCCACCACGACACTTTTTTCGCGAACCAGGACACCGACACGATGTCGGGATAGCTGTCGCCGTCGGCGTCAACGGCGAGGTCGCTGAAGTTGTCGATGTATTGCTGGCGGAAGTCCAGCTCGCGGAAGCGATGCGGCGCCCATCCCGGCGCCTCGTACCAGGATTCCCCCGACACGATGTCGAGGCGTCCATCGCGATTCACATCCGCAACCGCGGCGGTTTCGCTGGCGCCGGGGTCGATCATGCGGGCCCGAAAATGAATGTCAGGCGGCCTGGGTTCGGCCGACATCAGAACGCCCGACAGAGCCAGCAGCAGCGCCGCGCGCAAGGTCACACACGCCTCCTCTCTTCAATGGGATCTCGATCCGCTCGCCTTCAAGTGGATCTCGATCCGGTCGCCATGGCAAGGCATCCGGCGCATGGCGCTGCCATTCTACCGGGCTGGCTTGACGTCTTTGATAGTGACGAGAATTTCGCCTGGGCGGGTGAGTCCCAGCTCGCCGCGAGCCACCGCTTCGATCGCGGCGGGGTCGCTGCGCAACCGGCTGGCCTTGTCGCGCAAGGCCGCATTGTCGCGCTTGAGCCGATCGAGGTCGCGTGCCGCGATCAGCGACGACCGCCGCGCCCGCATCGTGTCCATCAGCCCGCGTTCGCCGAACAGTCCGTTGACGAGCAGGACCGTGGCGGCGAAGACTATCAGCCGCGACCAGTACCGCCGCGGCTGGCGCCGCGGACGCGGCGACCATGCGTCGGTCTGACGCGCTGACGAGTGCGGGGCGGTAAACATGTCGATGCGGGAAAGTACCAGAACGCGATCACGAGTACAAGTCAAAACTTCCGCCGGACTCGCAACAATTCGAAGGTATCAGAGGGGGCGACAAAGCTCGAAGGAACGGAGGCAAGGGGCGCGTGGAAGGATCGGTCAGGAAACCAAGGCTCGATCGATTGCCGTGGTTCAAAAAATGGTGCCGAGGCCCAGAGTCGAACTGGGGACACCAGCATTTTCAGTGCTGTGCTCTACCAACTGAGCTACCTCGGCACGCCCGTAGCGGCAGGCAGAACACTGATGATATCAGATCAGTCTGAGCCTTCTGTCTTCTCCGATCTGCGGGAACTGTCGTGCCGTCTACTTCCAGTAGAACGCGCGTCCCTGCCCCCAGTTGATCGCGTAGGTGCGATCACCGCCGCTATACACGCGGAAGCCGGTGGAACGCACGCGCCCGACATCGACCGGTGAATGCAGGACCCGCGGCCAGAACTCCAGGCGCCCCGGGGGACGGCACTCCAGCGTTCCCGCGGTGATTTCGTCTCCCAGGAGCGCGCGCACCGGCGCCGCATCCGTCGCGGGAAATGAAAACGCGCCCCAATGCCGGCCGTCCGGCAGGTGTCCCTCCCGCAGGTCCGAGGTCGTTGCGGGGAGCCGCGCCGGTACCCAGCCGCCGTCGATGGCGCCTGCGGCACGCGCTTCGTCGACGTTCTGATACACGCTCATCGTGACGCGGAGGTCCGAACACGCCAGCATCAGCACCATCAGCACCATCAGCGCCGCGGGCCACGCTGCGCACCAGCGCAGCGGCATCACGAACCGGTTCGTCTTCAGCATTTCTCCCACGTCAGCGTGTGAGTGACGAGGTCGCCATTCTTGCGGACCTCGGCACTGAGGACGAGATGCAACCCCGCGAAGCGCAAGGCGCGGACCTGTGTGCCGCCCACCCATTCGGAATTGAGCGCGCCTTCGACAAGATGAGTGACGCTGCCGCCATCGGCCGCGACCTCATACGAGCCGAAGTACGCGATGTATCCGACATACGCGGCGCGGGCGGACTGGGCGTTCCCGGGCCCGACTTCGACGCGGGCGCGCTCCGGGCGCATGACCTGCCCGGACATGTTGCCAAGCGCGTCGTACGTCAGCCGTCCGACGGCGACGCCGTACGGCGCCCCGGTACGCCCGGCCGCGTCACGCGTTGCGTACGACACCAGCCGCCATGACCCCACCAGCCGGTCGCGCACCGCCGTCATCGAGCCGGCACCACCGCCGGAGCAATCCATCCGGCGTAAAGATCCGGACGTCGATCGCGGAGGAACAGCCGCCGCGCGTGCGAGTGCGCGGTCTGCGTCAGGTCGAGATCCGCATAGAGGATCGTGTCTTCTGCGGCGGGCGCACGGGCGATGACCCGGCCGTCAGGCGCGCAGACGAACGACTCCCCCGAAAACGTCAGGCATTCCTCGACGCCCACCCGGTTGCACAGCGCCGTGAAATAGCCGTTCTGGAATGCGGCGACCTGCATCTCCGCCTCGTAGAGGCCATCGGGCCACTCTCCGACCGAACCCGCCTGCGGCACAACCACCACATCGGCACCGCCGACCGCGAGCGCGCGCATGTATTCGGGGTAGTGGCGGTCGTAACAGATCGCGACACCGATGCGCCCTGCCTTCGTCTGGTAGACCGGCGCGCCAGTGTCGCCGGGCGTGTAGTAGCCCTGCTCGTGAAAGCACGCGTACTCGGTGATGTGGATCATCCGCGTGCGGCCAAGCAGGCGCCCGTCCGCGTCGATCACCGGTGAACAGTCGTAGGCCTGGTTTCCGTCGCGTTCGTAAAGATTCAGAACCACAACAATCCCGTGACGGCTGGCTCGTTCGGCGAACGCGTCGGTCATGGGGCCGGGAATGGTCTCGGCCAGCGCGTGCGCATCGGCGCCGGCCGGCTGCTGCGGATAAAAGCGTTCAAAGGCGAGCTCGGCGAATACGGCCACGTCGGCGCCGCGCGCGGCAGCCTCGTCCAGGGCGGCGAGCCCCCGCCGGATGTTGTCCGTCTTGTCGCGTGCTGCGTGCTGTTGAATGAGCGCGATCTTCACGCCACAGATCTTACTCCGGGCCGAAGGCTAGGCCGCTTCCCAGCGCCGCGCCAAGGTCCTCGCCAGAGTCATGAACACGACCGCGAGCACCCCGAGCACGAGGACCTGCGGCCAGAGCTGCCACACCGCCGCGTTGCGCCAGA
>JANPCT010000207.1:0-1652 GCA_031431095.1 Acidobacteriota bacterium
AACGCAGTATTCGCGGACGGCGGGCTGGCACGAGCTCGCCGCGCTCGCCTTCGATCAGTGGAAGCTGGTGCTCTCGTCCGAGGCTGAGCTCTATGACGTGTCGGCGGATCCGGGCGAGACGCGCAACCTCTCGTCCGCGAATCCGTCCATCGTCGCCGGCGCGCGCAAGCGGTTGATGGATCTGTCCGCCGCGAAAACGCAGGCCTCGACATCGGCGCTGCCGCCGGATGCCGCCGACCGGTTGCGCGCCCTTGGTTACGTGTCCGGCGCCGGGGCGCCCGCCGACGATGCGGCGCCGAATCCGGCGCGACACATTGCCGCGTGGAACAGCTTCGAGCGCGAGCTGACGCGGTTGACGGAAGGAGATGCGCGCGCCGCGGCGCCCGGGCTGGCGAGGCTGGCGCGCGCCTATCCTGACGCGCCGATATTCCAGGCGACTTACGCGCGCGCGCTGAAGGACACCGGGCGCGCACGACAGGCCGTCGACAGTTACCGCCGCATCGTCAACCGCTGGCCCCGTGACGCGGCGGCGTATCACGACCTGGCGGTCGCCGCGACGGCCGCGGGCATGGCTGGCGAAGCCGAACGCGCCGAGCAGGCGGCGCTCGCGCTGCAGCCGTCCAACGCCGCCGCCGCGAACGGCCTCGGGCTGCTGCTGATCGAGCAGGGCCGCAAGACGGAGGCGCTGAAGGCGTTCGAGCGCGCCGTGGCCGACGATCCGTCCAATGCGACGTTCTGGACCAACCTGGGCAACGCCCGGCGGGACACGGGCGACCCGGCGCAGGCCGAGCAGGCGTATCGCCGCGCTCTTGAAGCCGACCCCCGATCGGCGGATGCCGCTAACGGCATGGGCGTGCTGCTGGTCCAGACCAGGCGCGCCCCGGAGGCAATCCGCTGGTTCGAGGAGGCGCTGGCCGGTTCTCCGCGCTTCGTCGAGGCGCGGCTCAATTTGGGCATCGCATATCAAGAGAGCGGCAATCGGGAAAAGGCGATGGAGGCGTACCGTCGCGTGCTCGCAGGAGCGGCGGGGGGAACGAAAGAGCATCGAGCGGCGGGGGAACTGCTCGCCACGCTCGCGCGTCAGTAGTCAGCGACCAGCTTGCAGCGTGTACAAAGAAAACGGCTGGTCCGCTTTCGCGAACCAACCGTCCTCCGTTTCCTCCAGCTCCCAGATGGCCGCTGGTAGCTGGTTAGAACGTAAACCGGAACCCGATCTGTCCGACCCGCTGTTCCGGGTTCTGGAAGTCGCCGGAATACTCGCTCGGCTGCAGGAAGTCGGGATTCGGCGCCCCGGTACCGAGGAGCCGCGCCCCGCGGAAGCTCGCCGGGTTCTTGGCGTTCAACACGTTGAAGATCTCGCCGATGGCCTCGATTTTCGAGGAACCCACGAGCCGGAATGCCTTGGACACGCGCAGGTTCATCTGCGTACGGGGAGCGCCGCGGCCGCAGTTCCAGGTCTTGCACTCGCCGATCTCTTTCGGCGCCTTGCCGACGCCGTCGAACTGATAGGCCTTCGCCGGCAGATCGTTGCGCTCGCCATTCCGGTTGGTGTCGAGCCCCTCGGTGATCGACACCGGAAGCGCCGAGCGGAACAGGAAGATCGGCGACAAGGTGAAGCCCTTCATCTGGAGAACGGCCGCGACCGTTCCCTG
>JANPCT010000208.1:0-10008 GCA_031431095.1 Acidobacteriota bacterium
AGTGGTCGACAACGCCGACGTGATCCACATTCACGACGAGTGGACGCGAATGAAGTTCAACGAGGGCAAGTACAAGTCGCGCGAGATCTACGGCACGCCGACGGATCCCGCACTGAAGAAAGAGTACGAGGAGTATCTGAAGAAGCGCCTCGAGGAGATTCGAAAGACGTCCAAGTAAGCTCAGGCGCAAGGCAAGGGCACACCACGAAGGCGGTGCCTGAAGCCGCCCGCTGGACGGGAGTTTCTGGTACCGTGTCGCAACCAGCAGGCGAGGACACCCATGATGAAACGTGCAGTCTATCTGGCGGTCGTTGCCGCAATCCTCAGCACCGCCTGGCTCGCGGCGCAGCCGAACCAGCTGTCGGTCGGCGACGAATTCCGGATGGTCGAGGTCGCCTCGGTGTCCGATGCCATGGAGCAGTTGTACGGCGAGAAGGCATACATGTCGCATGAGATGCGCCCACTCGCGCCTGCCAAGTTCGCCGGACCGGCCGTGACGGTCATGCTGAAGAAAGAGGAACACAAGGAGGGCGCGGCGGCCTCGCAGGGCATGCTCGACGCCATCGACAACTCGCCGACCGGATCGGTCTACGTGATGGTGGTCGAGGACGGCGGAGACTTTGCGGGCATCGGCGGCCTGATGGCCACGGCGATGAAATACCGCGGCTTCGCGGGCGCGGTGATCGACGCCTCGGTTCGCGACACGCCGCAGATTCGGAAGCTCCAGTTCCCGGTGTTCAGCCGCGGGGTGGCGCCGTCCACCACTATCAACCACTACCGCGTGACCGGCGTCAACGTGCCGGTGACCTGCGCGGGCGTGCGCGTCAACCCGGGCGACATCGTCACGGCCGACGAAGACGGCGTGGCGGTCGTCCCCCTGGCGAAGGCAGCCGAGGTGCTCAAGAAATCCCAGGAGCTCGACGACACCGAGCACCGGATGATTCCGTTCATCGAGAAGTTCCGTTCCATCAGGGAAGCCGTCAAGCAGTTCGGGAGAATCTGACACCCATGGTTGCGTGGCTGATCCTGTTCCTGACAATGAGCCAGCCGGCGCAGACGCCGCAGACCGCCGCGCCTGGACGCAAGGTATTCGAAACCTTCTGCGCCCGCTGCCACGGCGCCGACGGCAACGGCGGTGAAATGGGGCCGCCGATCGGGCCGCGTCTGGCGGCACGCGACGACCGGCTGCTCGCGGAGTTCATCCGGGCCGGACAGCCGGCTCGAGGCATGCCGCCGATCCCGCTCGCGGATCCCGACATGGCCGACCTGCTGACGCACCTGCGCGTGATTCAACGCCGCTCGAACGATGCGCCCGTGCGTCGGCTTCAGCTCCAGACGACCGAGGGCAGCGCGCTGGACGGAGAAGTGATCGCCGAGGGCTTCGACGATCTGCAGCTCCGGACCGCGGACGCACGCGTGCACCTGCTGCGCCGCTCGGGCGGCCGCTTCCGGGAAGTCACATCCGGCGCGGACTGGCCGACCTACAACGGCGATCCCGGCGGGAACCGCTACACCGCGCTGACCCAGATCAACAAGGAGAACGTCAATCGTCTCGCGATCGCGTGGATGTTCAACCTCAAAGGGGCGGGCCAGCTGCAGGTGACGCCGGTCGTGGTCGGCGGGATCATGTACGTGGCGGGCATCAACGAGTGCTACGCGCTCGATGCGGGGAGCGGCCGCCAGATCTGGCATTTCGCGCGCCCGCGCACGCCCAACGTCTCCGGCGGCGGCGCCAACCGCGGCGTCGCCGTGGCCGGCGACCGCGTCTTCATGGAGACCGACAACGCGCACACCCTGGCGCTCGACCGGTACACGGGCCGCCTGCTGTGGGATACCGAGCTCGCGGACATGCGCAACAACTACGGCGCCTCCTCTGCGCCCTTGCCCGCCGGCAACCTGATCATCTCAGGCGTATCCGGCGGGGAGCACGGGGCGAACGGATTCGTCGCCGCGCACGATCAGGAGACGGGCAAGGAAGTCTGGCGATTCTCGACCGTTCCGCGAGCGGGTGAGCCGGGATCGGAGACGTGGCAAGGCAAGGACATTGATCACGGCGGCGCACCGACGTGGTTCACCGGCAGCTACGACGCCGAGCTCGACACGGTGTACTGGCCCACCGGCAATCCGAGCAAGGAGTACAACGGCGACCATCGCAAGGGAGACAATCTGTACTCAGACTGCATTCTGGCGCTCGATCGCAAGACCGGGCGCCTGAAGTGGCACTATCAGTTCACCCCGCACGATCTGTGGGACTGGGACGCCACGGAAACCTCGGTGCTCGTGGATGCCACCTGGGAGGGCCGGCCGCGCACGTTGATGCTGCATGCCAATCGCAACGGCTTCTTCTACGTCTTCGACCGCCGCGACGGCACGCTGCTCCTCGCAAAACCCTTCGTCAGGAATCTGACCTGGGCCAGCGGAATTGGATCCGACGGCCGCCCGATCAGGCTGCCCAACCAGGAGCCGGCCCTGGAAGGCACCAAGGTGTGCCCCTCACAAGACGGCGCGACGAACTGGTTCTCTCCCTCGTTCAACCCCTCGACGGGCCTCTATTACGTGCAGACGTTCGAGAAATGCAGCATCTACACGAAGAGCGACACCGGCGAGTGGGAATCGGGGAAGGCCTACCTCGGCGGAACGCAGAAAACCGCCAGCGATCCGACGCCGCAGCGCGTCTTGAAAGCGATCGACGTCCGCACGGGCGCCATCGCCTGGGAACTTCCGCAGCCGGGACCCGCGTACTCCTGGGGCGGCACGCTCGCCACCGCCACCGGATTGGTGATCGTCGGCGAGGACGGCGGCGGACTGATGGCCGTGGACGCCACGACCGGCAAGCCGCTGTGGAGCGTCCAGACCAATCAGAACTGGAAAGCCTCACCGATGACGTACATGTTCGACGGCAAGCAGTACCTCGCCGTCGCGGCGGGTCCCACCATCATCGCGGTGGCGCTTCAGGACCAGGGCCCGCCGCGGTGATTAGTGTTCCGAGTGCGACGTAGCTGGCTACTTCGCATTCGGGAGACTAACTCCAGTGCCGGTCGTTGCTCCGTTCCTTGTCCCACTCCGGCGTCGGCTTGAAGAGGCCGGAGTCGGGCCGCAGGTGCTGCCTGACGACTTCTTCGTTCAGCTCGACGCCCAGACCCGGCGTATCAGGGACGATCGCGAACCCCTTGTCGACGAGCGGCTGACCGCCCGTCGTGCGCACGAGGCTATCCCACCACGGCACGTCCAGGGAGTGATGTTCGAGCGCGACGAAATTCTCCGTCGCGGCGGCGCAATGGACGTTCGCCATGAAGGAGATCGGCGTGCCGGCAAAATGCATCGCCATCGCGACGCCGTGCTCCATGGCGTAGTCGCCGATCTTCTTGGTTTCAATCAAACCGCCCGAGCTCGCCAGGTCGGGATGGATCATGTCGACGGCGCCCATGTCGATCAGCTTGGCAAAGTCCTCCTTCAGGTAAATGTCCTCGCCCGTCAGGATCGGCGTCGTCGTCGACTCGGTGATCTGCTTGAGGAGATCGGCCATCTCCCAGGGCACCATGTCTTCCATCCAGGCGAGGTTCCATTTTTCCATCGCGCGGGCGAGCTTGATGCAGCTGTTGACGCCGATGTGGCCGTAATGATCCGAGGCGAGCGGAATCTCCATGCCGATCGTCGCGCGAATCTCGCCGACCCAGTCCGAGAGCCAGGCGATGCCCTTGTCGGTAATCTGGATGCCCGTGAACGGGTGCATCACCCTCTGGCCGCCGCCGATGTCGGTGCCGGCCGGCATCGAGAGCGCGCCCGGCACGTTGCGCAGCAACCCGATCCCGAAATCCTGCTTCAGGAAGGTGATGCCGCGGTCCATCCGGCCCTTCAGCATCTGGCCCTGCTCTTTCGCCGTCTCGCGTTCCGTCGTGTCGGCGTAGAGCCGGACGCGATCGCGGAACTTTCCCCCGAGCATCTGCCAGCACGGCACGCCCCAGGCCTTGCCCGCAAGGTCCATCATCGCCATCTCGATGCCGCATACGCCGCCGGCCTGCCGCGCGGGGGCGCCGAACTGCTTGATCTTCCGGAAGATTTTGTCGACGTTGCAGGGGTTCTCGCCCAGGATGCGGCTCTTCAGGAACAGCGCGTACGTCTCGCTCGCGCCGTCGCGGACCTCGCCCCAGCCGACGAGGCCCTGATTGGTGTCGACGCGGATCACCGGGCACGTCATCGGCGCGCCGGTGACGACGGCGACGCGCAGGTCGGTGATCTTGAGCGCGGACGGCTCGGATGCGCGTTTGACACCGGCCTGGACGAAGTTCGCGGCGGCGTCCGTGGCAGCGTCCCCCGTCAGCGCCATGGCGCCGGCGGCGCCGAGGCCGAGCGTCTTGAAAAACGAACGCCGGTCGACGGCGGGCGGTGTGACATCCAGCATGGTGCGGATCGCAGGCTTCATCGTGTCCTCTCTGGTGTGGTCAAGATGGTCGCGCCATTCACCGTTCAGCGAAGACCAACTCGCCGAACTTCTGGTACTCGTGGAAACTCCCGCCGACCGGCGCCCACTCCCACTGCGTGCGCTTCCCCTCGTCATGGTCCATCCGATAGAAGTTGGCGCGCCAGACGGTGCCCGGCTTCGGCGGAACGTTCTGCAGCGGGTTCAGCAACGAGTAGGGGATGAAGAACTCGGCACGCCAGCCGGCAATCGAGGCGCGCGATTCTCTCGGTCCGCCGACGATGCTGGTGTTCTTGCGCGTCAGCTTGCGCTCGTAGTGCCACGGCCGCCAGCCCAGGAACTTTCCGTCGAAGTTGGGGATGATGATCGGAAGCTCGCGATTGAGCGGCGAGATTTCGTACTCGAAGTAGACGGGATAGCGCTCGTCGGTCCACAGGAACACCTCGTAGACATCCTCGTTCCACAGGTCCATGAAGTCCTCGGTCATGGTGGCGGTGAGCGTGCGGTCCGTGCCGTCCATGAGGAAGTACAGGCCAGTGCTCGAGTAGAGAGCCTTGAAGCGCGAGTCGTAAGGGTGGCCGTCCGGCTGGCGCCGGTGGAGCGGGGTCCATTCGGCCTTCTGCCACGCGGCGTGGTCGCCCTTGCCCGTGACCTCGAAGTCCTCCACCGGCTTCACCGACAGTCGCGGCCGTTCCGTGGCGTGTGCGTTCACGCCGCCATCATAGCGGCTCGTCAGCGCCATCAGGCAGACGGCGGCCAGGATCAGAGACAAGGCACTGCGGCAGGTCATGGCCATTCCTCCCACGCGTTCATGCGCGTCGGTGTAGTCTATGCCCGTTGGGCAAATTCCTGATCGGCCTCTTCGGGGTGTTTCTCCTGTGCACGGCCGCCGCCGGTCAACGGGCGGCGTCAGCGCCGGGCGACGTGATCATGTTCGTCGGCACGTATACGCGCGCGCCCAGCAAGGGCATTTACGCCTATCGCTTGAAGGGCGCGACCGGGACGCTCACGCCCCTCGGCACCGCGGGCCTCGCCGGGGAAACCGAGAATCCCTCGTTTCTCGCCGTGCATCCGAACCAGCGGTTCCTCTACGCGGTGAACGAGGTGTCGCGCTATGACGGCCGCCCCGCCGGCAGCATCAGCGCCTTTGCCATCGACCCCGCCACGGGCACGTTGACGCTGCTGAACCGCGTGTCGTCCGGAGGCGGCGGTCCGTGTCATGTGTCGATCGATCGGTCGGGCAAGTGGCTCTTCGCGGCGAACTACGGCGGCGGCAGCGTGGCGGCCTTCCCGCTGCACCAGGACGGGACGGTGGGTGAGGCGTCGGCATTCTTTCAGCACACCGGCGCAAGCGTGGACCCGGCGCGCCAGAGCGGACCGCACGCGCACGAAGCGGTCGTGTCGCCCGACAATCGGTTCGTGTTGGCCGCGGATCTGGGTCTGGATCGGGTGTTCACGTACCGGCTGGACCCGGCAGCCGGCGGTCTGGCGCCGGCCGATCCGCCCTTCGCGGCGGTTGCCCCGGGCTCCGGACCGCGCCATCTCGCGTTCCGGCCCGACGGAAAGTTCGTCTACGTGTTGAGCGAGATGCTGTCCAGGGTGGTGGCGTTCCGCTACGACGCCGGCCGCGGCACGCTGGCAGAGCTGCAGACGCTCTCGACGCTGCCAGAAGGTTTCAGTGCCGAGAACAGCGGGGCGGAAATCTCCACGCACCCGAGCTCGAAGTTTCTGTACGCCTCGAATCGCGGCCACGACAGCATCGCGGTGTTTCGCATCGACGCCGCCAAGGGGACACTGACGCCGGTCGATCGCGTCTCGACGCAAGGCAAGACGCCGCGCGGGTTCGCGATCGATCCTTCCGGCCGCTTTCTGCTCGCAGCCAATCAGAACTCCGGCACGGTCGTGGTCTTTCGGATCGATCAGCAGACCGGCGGCCTCACGCCCATGGGCATCACCGTCGAAGTTCCGTCTCCCGTGTCCGTTGTGTTCGCGAGCGTTCAGCCTCGTTAGATCACAGGTGAGTCAGAGCATTCCATGCGCTGGAACGCCGCGACCGGCTGCGGGGGCTGGCCCGGTTTGCCGGCGGGACACGCGGCGACGCACGCGGCGGCAACTCTCATGAGTCGCTAGCCTTTCGGTTTCCAGTTCAGGATGACGGTGATCGGCGCGGCGCTGGGATCTCCACCGCGGAGTTCATGATGAACGACTGGCCGTCACGAGCGACGACGTATTGCTGTCTGAAGGCGAGCGCGGCGGCGCTGCCGACATTCGTCGCGAACAGCGCCTGCGGTGTGCCAGGCACGGCGATCCCGTTGTCTGGCGCGAATTGGATCGGCGTCGCGGTGAGGCGATCATCGCCCGCGATGAAGAACAATTCCTTTCCGTCGGCGGGCTTCAGGTCGCGGTGGATGACGCCTTTCTCGTGCGCCGCCTCGAGCGCCTCGGCTATCTGTCTGCCGATCGCGAGCGCGTCTGCCACGAGCACGCCGGCCGGCGCCTTGCGCCAGGAATCCTGCGCGAGCTTTTCCGCCAGCGTCGGCCCCTCGACCAGTTCCATGACCAGCGCCGGCCCGCTCTCGGTGTCCTTCGACGCCGTGAATCGTCGCGATGTGCTGATGATTCAGCGAGGCCAGCACGCGCGCCTCGCGCGCAAATCGCGCGAGCCGATCAGGATCGGCCGCCAGGGCCGACGGCAACAGTTTTGATCGCGACCTCGCGCCCCAGTTTCGTCTCGCGCGCGCGATAGACTTCGCCCATCGCTCCGGCGCCGAGGGCGTCGACGATTTCGTAGGGGCCGAAGCGGGTGCCGGCGGCCAGTGACATCGCTGCGATAATAGGCGAAATTGGCGCGATTACCCTCGGCTGTCGCCACGCCCGCCTTCGTCCCGCCCATGGCCGCGCGCGTCGTCGACCGGCTTCCGGAAGGCGACGACTGGCTCTACGAGGTCAAGTTCGACGGATACCGCGCCCTGTTGATCAAGGACGGAGAGCGCGTCAGGATTCGATCCCGCAACGACAAGGACATGACCGGCACGTACGGCGGCGTCACCGCCGCGGCGCGGTTGTTGAACGCGGAGAAGACGGTGGTCGACGGTGAGATCGTGGCCGTCGATGCCGAGGGACGGCCGTCATTCCAGGCGCTGCAGCACCGGGGCGCGCGTCCGCACCACGTCGTGGTCTTCTATGCGTTCGATGTCCTCCATCTCGACGGCCAGGACGTGACCCGCCGGTCACTCGTTGAGCGGCGCGCCCTGCTCCCCACGGTCATCAAGGACTCGGGCATTCTCCTCTCAGAGGAGCTTGCCGGCACCGGGGCGCAGGTCACCGACGCCGTGCGCGGGTTGGGACTGGAAGGCGTGATCGCGAAACGCAAGTCGTCGAGATACGCGGCCGGCGAACGCAGCGACGCGTGGCTGAAGCTGAAACTGGACAAGCAGCAGGAGTTCGTGATCGGCGGTTATCGGCCAGGGCCGCATGGAGTCGAGGCCCTGCTCGTCGGCTACTACGAAGGCAAAGCGCTCACGTTCGCCGGCCAGGTCCGGGCTGGGTTCACGCCGCATCTTCGACGCGAGGTCTCGGCGGCGCTGCGGCGGCATGATGCGGCGCGCTGCCCGTTCGTCGACCTGCCGAGCAGCAAGGCGAGCCATTGGGGCGGCGGTGTGACGGCGGAGCAGATGCGCGACATGCAGTGGCTGAAGCCTGTCACGGTCGCACAGATCCGATTTGTCGAGTGGACGGCAGACGGCCACCTGCGACATGCCGCCTTCCTGGGTCTTCGCCAGGACAAGCGAGCGACGGACGTTCACCGCGAGTGACCCCGGGTTCAGTGGCCTGGCGGCGCCGGCCCCAGGCCGTGGCTCGCCAGAAACGCTTTGATCGCGGCAAAGGCGCGCTGACTCTCGGCGCGCGTGAAGTTGCCGTGCTTGCCGCCCGGGATCGTCACCAGTTCGTGGTCCACGCCCGCGCTTTTCAGGGCTTCCTGGAGCCGGACCGAGTGGCTGTACGGTACGGTGGGATCGGCGTCGCCCTGGATGCTGATGATCGGCGCGACCCCGGCGCGGACGTAGGTGAGCGGCGAGACCAGCTTTGCGATCGCCACGCGATTCGGCATGCTGCCGAGCCATGTGACGGCATAGCCCCTCATGTTCGGGCCCTCCAGCAAATCCGCCACGTCGGTGATCCCGTACCAGTTGACGATCGCGGCGACCTTCAATTCTTCGGGTCCGGGGCACTGACGATCGAGGCCCGCGGCCGTTGGGATCAGGCCGGTCGTCAGCGCGAGATGTCCGCCGGCCGATCCGCCCGAGACGACGAGTCGCGCGGGATCGAATCCGTATGTCTTGGCGTTGCGAATCACCCAGCGCAACGCGCAGAGGCAGTCTTCAACCGCGGCGGGCGCCTGCGACACCTTGGCCAGCCGATACTCCACGTTGACGGCGTTCCAGCCCATCTCGAGATACGGCAGGAGGCTGAGAACGGACGCCTCCTTGGTCCCGCCGACCCAGCCGCCGCCATGAATGAAGATGATCGTCGGATGCGGTCCCGGGGCATCGGCACGCGAGTAGACATCCAGCTTCGCCTCGAAGTTGTTGGCGGTCAGATACGTGACGTTGGGCACGACCCGATACGGCGCCGTGATGCTGCCCGAGAACGACTGACCCCGGGCGGTGGCGGCGACCAGCGCGAAAACACATGTCAGCGACAGCAGACGTAGCGACGACCTCATGAGAATCTCCTTGATTAGGGGCGGCTTACTATAGGGCACGCCCCGACGCCTGTTCGCGCGTTTTCCTGATCCGGGGTCGGCCGCTTGTTCACCGGACAGGCGATCCCACCGGGTAAGACAAGTGGCTATCGTTTGCGTGGCAGCGGTAAGGTGGAAGAGGGCGGCGGTTGTCCATCCACGGTGCGCGGTTCCATCAATTCGATGCGCGTGCCATCGGGATCGAACAGGTTGAGCTGGCGGCGGCGATTGATTCCGGTGCGAATTTCCAGCGGCCGCGTATACGTCGTGCGATAAGGATTGGCTTCCAGCTTTGCCAGCGCTTTTTCGACATCGGGTACTTCCAAACAAATGTGATGCTGCGAGCCGCGTTGGGTGGGTGCGGGTAAATCGGTGTAGAGCATGTATTCGATATAATCGTCGCCGTCGGGCAATCGCATATTGATCCACGACACGGTTTCTGAATTGCGTGCGCTGCCGCGCCAGAATTCTTTCAACCCCAGCATATCGGTGTAGAACTTCATCGACGCTGTTGCGTCACCCACAATAATCCCAACGTGCAAAATGCGCGTCGAGATGCGCGTGTCACTCACGAACCTGCCTTGCTCGCGCCGCGTCCACCCGGTCGGTTGATATTGCGTCATCTCAACGGTATGGTCATCGGGGTCTTTGACATTGAAGCTGGTGTTGCCAATGCGGACCTGGTTGGCACGGGCCGGAGTCTGCACGCCTTGCGCGGCTAAATAGGTGCGTAATCCTTCGGCATCATCGGTGTAAAACGAGATGTGATTCAACCGATCCTGCTCTGGTTTCAGGCCGGGAAAGACTTCGATGTATTGGTTTTCATTGACCTTGAAAAACGTCA
>JANPCT010000209.1:0-5485 GCA_031431095.1 Acidobacteriota bacterium
GAAGTCCGGACCTTTCTGGCGGACGCACGCCCCGACAAGCGCACGCGCCTGATCGACGCGCTGCTCGAACGGCCGGAGTTCGTGGACTACTGGGCCTACAAATGGTCCGATCTGCTGCTGGTGTCGAGCCGGAGCCTGCAGTCGAACGCCATGTGGGCGTACTACAACTGGATCCGCGCGAGCGTGGCCGCCAACAAGCCCTGGGATGCGATGACGCGCGAGATCCTGACCGCGTCGGGCAACACATTGTCGAACGGCGCCGCCAACTACTACGTCCTGCACAAAAATCCCGTCGACGTCACCGAGAACGCGGCGGTGACGTTCATGGGCTTTTCGATCACCTGTGCCCGCTGCCACAACCACCCCCTCGAGCGGTGGACGCAGAAGGACTACTACCAGATGGCGAACCTGTTTTCGCGCGTCGCCATCAAGAACGGGTCCGAGCGCGGCGACATCATCGTCTACCCGGCGCGGACCGGGGAGATCAACCATCCGCGCCTGAATGCCCCGCTGCCGCCGCGGCCGCTCGACGGGCAGCCGCTGCCGCTCGACTCGGCGCAGGATCGACGGCAGTACTTCGCCGACTGGCTCGTCTCCCCGGACAACCCGTTTTTTGCGCGGGCCGTCGTCAATCGCGTCTGGAAGAACTTCATGGGGCGGGGGCTGGTGGAGTCGGTCGACGATATTCGCGACGCCAACCCGCCGTCCAATCCGGAGCTGCTCGCGGCGCTGACGCGAGATTTCGTGGAGCACCGCTTCGACGTCCAGCAGCTCGCCCGCACGATCATGAACTCCTCCACGTATCAGTTGACATCCAGACCGACGGCGACCAACGCCGCCGATTTGAAATACCACTCGCACTACATCGCGAAACGGCTGCCGGCTGAAGTCATCCTGGACGCCATCGGCCAGGTGACCGGCGTGCGGGAGGTCTTCCCGGGATATCCCGGCCGCCGCGCGCTGCAGCTGCCGGACTCGTCGGTGGACTCGTACTTCCTGACGGCCTTCGGACGGCCGTCGCGGGTGACCGCCGCCGACTCGGAACGCCAGCAGGAGCCGAGCATCACGCAGGCGCTCCACGTCATCAATGGCGACACGATCAACCGGAAGCTCACGGCGTCCGGCGGACTGATACAGAGCCTGGTGGTCGGCGGCGCCGACAACAGGACAGTCGTGGAACGCCTGTATCTGTCGGCCCTGAGCCGGAGGCCGACCGACGAAGAACTGCGCACCCTGATGCTGGCTATGGACGAGGCGACGGCACGGGAGACCGCTGCGCCGGTGACCGCGGCAGCGGCGCCGGGCGAGGGGACCCCCAGGGTATCCGCCGCACCCCGTGCAGCCACCGATGACGTCGCCCCGCCGGTGACCTCGCCGCGCCGGCGTGTGATCGAGGATCTCGCGTGGGCGATTCTCACGGGCAGGGAGTTTCTCTTCAACCAGTGAGGGGTCTGCCGAAGACAGTCGTCGCGAACTGCCGGCGCGCCGTCGCGATTGCGGCGTCGGCCGGACTGGCGGGGACGTTCGCCGTTGCCTGCGCCCCGCGCACGGCCCGTGCCGATCGAACCCGCGCCCCTCAGTCGGTCGCCTACTCGGAGGTGGAGACGATCCTCCGCGACAAGTGCGAGCACTGCCACAACGAGGACAAGGCCAAGGGAGGATTGCTGATGATCAGCTACGACGCGATCCTCGCGGGCGGAGAGCACGGCAGTGCGGTCATTCCCGGAGAGAGCGCATCCAGCCGGCTGATGCAGATGGTCGAGGGCAAACTCACCCCGCGAATGCCCTACAAGGAGGATCCCCTGCCCGCCTCCGAGGTCGACACGATTCGCCGGTGGATCAACGCCGGAGCGCCGCCGCCCGGGGCCGCGGACTCGGCCCCGACGGTCGTCTTCCGCGTGCCGGACGTCAAGCCGACGGTGCCGGTCGCGGGAGCCGTCGCGGCGGTGGCGTTCGATCCCGCCACTCGCCGCATGGCCGTCGGCAGCTACAAGTCGGTGCACCTCATGGCGCTGGCCGATCGCAAGTGGACCGCGACGCTCACGGGCCATGCCGATCTCGTCCGCGCGCTGGCATTCTCGCCTGACGGGCGGCGCCTCGTCGTCGCCGGCGGTCCGTCCGGCCGCTTCGGTGAGATCAAGATCTGGGACGTCCAGGCCGCGGTCCCGACCCTCGTCTCCACGATCCAGGGGCACACCGATACCATTCTTGCGGTCGCCTTCTCGCCCGACGGCGCCACGATCGCCAGCGCGGGCTACGACAGGCTGATCAAGATCTGGGATGTGGCCACGGGGAAGCTGGTCATGACGCTGAAGGAGCATTCGGACGCCGTATTTGCGGTGGCCTACATGCCCGGGGGCCGTCAGCTCGTGTCAGCGGCGGGCGACCGGACGCTCAAGATCTGGGACGTCTCGACCGGCAAGCGTGTCTTCACGATCAGCGACGCGCTCGATTCGCTCTACGCCGTCGCGGTGCATCCCTCCGGCTCGCACATCGCCGCCGCCGGCGCGGATCGGATGATCCGGACCTGGGCGTGGAACGCCGACGGATCCTCGCCCGGCGGGCACACCGGAAGCCTCGCGGCGTCGACGTTCGCCCACGCGGACGCCGTGCTGCGGCTGGCGTATTCGCCCGACGGGGCCACGCTTGTCTCGGCAGGCGCCGACCGCGTCATCAAGGTGTGGGACGCCAAGACGCTGCGTGAAAAACAGCGCCTGGAAGCGCAGCCGGACTGGATCATGGGCCTGGCCGTCAGCGCGGACGGCCGGTGGCTTGCGGCCGGCCGCTACGACGGTACACTCGGCCTCTACGCGCTCTCCGCGGATGGTCCCGGCGAACAGTTCGTCGTTCCGCGCTGACGGCTGGACGAAGCAAGGAGATGACTGCCGTGCGATACAGACTGATTCCCGCCATCGGAATCGTGCTCGCCCTGGTCGCTGCCGCGCCGGCCGCCGTGGCCCAGACGGCACCGCCGACGCTCGAGAAGGTCAGCCCCAGCGGCGCCCAGCGCGGCACGCGCGTCGCGGTGGAAATCCAGGGCACCAACATCGCCGGCGCCACCCGGTTCATCTTCAGCGAGCCAGGGCTTTCCTCCAGCATCACGGCGATCAAGGAAATACCTGTCGAACCGCCCGAGGTGATGAAAGGGGTTGTGCGCACCGATGCCCCCATCGACGACAAGGCGAAGAAGTTCGTCGTCACGGCGCTCGTGACGATTGCCGCCGACGTCCCGCACGGCGTGCACGCCTTCCGGCTGCAGACGCCGCTCGGCGTGTCGAACCTGTTGCGGTTCGCCGTCAGCTCGCTGCCCGAGGTCACCGACCACGAGCCGAACGGAACCGATGCATCGCAGAAGGTGACGCTGCCAGCCGCGCTGGTGGGCGCGCTCGCCAAACCCGGAGACGTGGACGCCTTCGAGTTTCATGCGCGGGCCGGCGAGGAGATGGTCTTTCAGGTGGTGGCGCGCCCGCTCGGATCGCGCCTCGACAGCATCCTCCGCGTCCTGGACGCGCACGGGAAAGTCATCGCGGAGAACAACGATGTCGATCTGAACCGCGACTCGGTCCTGACGTGGCGCTTCGCCGAGGCCGGCGCCTACGTCCTGACGATAGAGGATGTCGAGCACGGCGGCGGCAAGAACGGCTATGCCTATCGCATCTACGCGGGCGCCCTGCCGTTTGTGACCGCCACGTTCCCGCTTGGCGTCGCGAGCGGCTCGGTCGGCGCGATTACGGCAACCGGCGTGAACCTCGGGAGCGCGACCACGGTGACCGTGCGCGGCGATGCCTCGGCGCTGGTTGGCGGCACCATCCCGGTGACCGTGTCCACGCCGGCCGGCCCCGCGCTGAACCGCAAGGCTGCCGCGCTCGGCCGCTATCCGGACGCGCTCGAAGCCGAGCCAAACGATGACTTGGGCGTGGCGCAGAAACTCGTCATCCCCTCCACCGTCAACGGCCGGATCTGGAC
This sequence comes from Acidobacteriota bacterium, assembly GCA_031431095.1. GTDB lineage: Bacteria > Acidobacteriota > Vicinamibacteria > Vicinamibacterales > 2-12-FULL-66-21 > JAICSD01. The sequence goes on from JANPCT010000209.1 coordinate 3,967, forward strand.
GGCGGCGCCCACCGGAGGCGGCCGTCCCGGCCGGATCGACCAGGATGTGTTCCGCTTCACCGCGCGGAAGGGGCAGGCGCTGGTGTTCGACGTCACCGCCCAGCAGCTCGGTTCGCCTCTCGATTCGGTGATCGAGGTCCTCGCCGCGGACGGTCGCATCGTCCCACGCGCCGTGATTCGCTCACTGGCGCAGACTGAGATCGCGCTGAACGATCCCGACTCGAACCGCCGCACCATGCGCCTCGCCGCCTGGAATGAGATCGCGATCAACGATTACCTGATGGTGGGCGACGAGCTGCTGCAGGTCGAGGCCATGCCGACGCATCCTGACGACGACCTCAGGCTGAAGGGCTTCCGCGGCGCGCGGGTCCCCCTGCTCGACACCTCCGGCCGCAATCACTCGGTCGGGGAGGCCGTCTACAAGGTCGAGATCCATCCTCCCGGCACTCGGCTCGAGCCGAACGGGATGCCGATGGCCCGGATCGACTACGTCAACGACGACGGGGGCGCCCGCTACGGTGGAAAAGACTCGCGACTGCACTTCGAGGCGCCCGCCGACGGCGTGTACTTCCTGCGTCTGAGGGACGTCCGCGGCCTCGAGGGGGAGCGGTTCGCATATCGCCTGACCGTCCGCGAGCCCGCGCCGGATTTCGACGTAACCTTCGATCCCAAGTCGTTCAACGTGCCTCGCGGTGGCCGGGTGTCCGTCACCATCACGGCAGACCGCAGGGACGGCTTCGACGGACCGATCGACGTGGAGCTCGTCGAATTGCCGCCGGGTCTGACGGCGACGGCGGGCCGGATTCCGGCGGGCGCCGACACGACCGTTCTCATGGTCGCGGCGGCTGAGGATGCGTCATTCGACGGCCAGAAGGCAATGGTGCAGTCGATGTATCGCAGGGATTTCGATGTGCCGGGCGTCGTCGCGTTGAAGCTGACCGGCCGCGCCACGATCGACGGCCGCGCCGTCACGCACGATGCCTACGTGACGGACCCAATCAGCGTCGTCGCCCTCGCGCCGGGTCCGGATCTCGTGGTCACGACCGGCGCGCAGCAGATCGAGGTAGCCGCGGGACAGGCGGTAGCGCTCACGGTGACGATCGAGCGGCACAACGGGTTCACGGCCCGCGTGCCGATCTCGGTGATGAACCTGCCGCACGGCGTGCGGGTGGACGACATCGGGCTGAACGGCGTGATGATCACCGAGCAGGAGACCACCCGCACCATCCACATCGTCGCCGAGTCGTGGGTGCAGGCGCAGATCCAGCCGTTGCTGATTGTCGGACGCGTCGAGGTGAACTCCCCGCTCCGGAACGAATCCGCCGCGCTGCCGGTGCAGCTGGTGATCAAGCCGGCGGTGACGACCGCCGCGTCCCGCAGGCAGTAGCGACATTTCTCTAGGCTGATATGGAATGACCCTTTGTCAATCCTGTAGTTTCCGCCTTCAGGCGGAAGGTTCGACAGCCCCACTTTTTCAGCATCCTGCCAGCGCGGAGGCCGTGAATGAGACACCGCCTCC
>JANPCT010000210.1:0-2303 GCA_031431095.1 Acidobacteriota bacterium
GCAACGGCGCTCATCGACAAGACGTCGGCCGCGATCACGAGCGGGATTTCCAGCGAGCAGATCAACAGCGTGCCGGTCGGCCAGGAATACCGCGACTTGATCAAGCTCATTCCGGGCGTCCAGTACACACAGGACACGACGCGCGGCCCGAGCGCCGGCAGCAACGGACAGGACAACGTCTACAGCTTCGACGGCGTCAACGTGACCCTGCCGTTGTTCGGAACGCTGTCGGCCGAACCCGCCGCCCACGACATCGCGCAGATGACGATCATCAAGGGGGGCGCAAAGGCGGTCGACTTTCAGCGCGCCGGCGGATTCGCCGTGGACTCGGTCAGCAAATCGGGAACGAACCGCTACACCGGTCAGCTCAGCTGGCAGATCCAGAATCCCGGGATGGCGGCATCCCTCAACAACGGCAGCGCGTCACGCTACGAGCAGACACGGATGTGGACCGACATCAACGCCGGCGGACCGATCCTCGCGGATCGTCTGTTCTTCTTCGGCTCGTACTACCGGCCGCAGAACTCGCGCGACAACCGCTCCAATCTCTACGGCGAGCTGCCCGACTACACCAGCGTCCGCAACGAGGGGTTCGGCAAACTCACCGTCACGCCGACGCACTCGACGCTGCTGAACGTCAGCCTCCGCGACGAGCATCGTCTCGACAAGAGCAACCTGTTCTCGGCGTCGCAGGCGCCGACGAGCGGCAGCGGCAACGAAGCGGGGCTGCGCATCGGCACGGCGGACGGGTCCTGGGTGATCAACTCACTGAGCTACGCCACCTTCAAGTGGACGCATTTCGCGAACAAGACGCAGAGCCGGCCGGACAACGTCGCGGATATCTCGCCGTCCACCGCGATCGGCACGCGCCTGGACGTCGCGAGCCTCGACAAACAGGGACTGTTCACGGTGCCGTCGGTGATTGCGGGACAGGACTCGTTCAACACCTTCATTCAGCCGCTCATCGATCGTTACGGCTTCACGCAGGACGGCGTCAAGCGCGGCGGGGGGCTGGTCGGCTTCGGCGGCCTGTTCGACAAGGACGATTTCTTCCGCGACAGCTGGCAGGTGGCCTACAACATCACGGGGTCGGCCTTAGGCATGCGCCACAACCTTCACGCCGGCTACCAGCGTTATACCGACGCGGAGCACCTGCTGCGCAACTCGAACGGCTGGGGATCGATCTCCGTCCCCGGTGGCCGGACAGCGTTCCAGGGCACGCCGATTTATTACCTCGCGGCCTTCCAGCAACAGGGGTTCGGTACCGCCCCGCCGCTCATCAACTCCGAGTACCGATCGCAAAGCTTCGAACTGAACGACACGATCAACTGGAAGAACTGGACGTTCAACGTCGGTGCGCTGGCGACCAACGACAAGTTGTACGGCCAGGGCCTGAACGAGGACTCGTCCGCGCTCTCCGGCTACGTCAAGGCGACCTCGCTCGACGTCAAGGCACGGCGCTACCTGATGCACGAGACGCCGTTCAGCAAGATGATCCAGCCGCGCATCAGCACGACGTGGGCCTACAACGGCAAGGACACCGTCTACGCCAGCTTCGCCCGTTACAACCCGGTGCAGGGCTCGCTGCCGCGCGCGGCGTCGTGGGATCGTAACCTCGCGACCACCATCCAGGCGTATTTCGACGCGAGCGGCGTGCTGTTCGCCACCGATCCGAACATCTCGTCGACCGGCAAGCTCTTCGCCGACGACCTCACGCCGCCGACGCACAACGAATGGCTGGTCGGCACGTCGAAGCAGATTTCCCGGCAGCTCTCGGGCCGCGCCTACTTCCGCTATCGCAAGGGCGAACACTTCTGGGAAGACACCAACAACAACGCCAGGTTGCTGTTCGCCCCGCCGGCCGGCTATCCGACGACGCTGTATATTCCCGATCTGGCCGCCAGGCTGACGCAGATCGGCACCGGCGGCAGCGCGGGCAGCTACGTGATCGCCGAGCTCGATGGCGCATTCACCCGTTATAAGGAGCTGACCCTCGAATCGGAGTGGCGCGGTTCGAAAGCCACCGTCCGCGGCTCGTACACGTGGAGCCAGTACTACGGCAACTTCGACCAGGACAACTCGTCGACCACGAACGACGCGAATATCTTCGTGGGATCGTCGAACATCTCCGACGGCGCCGGACGGCAGATGTGGAACAACCGCCTGGGAACGCTCCACGGCGACCGCCCGCACTCGGCGAAGGTGTACGGGTCGTACATCCTTCCGTGGAGCGCCTCCATGGGCTTCTATGCAATCGCCCAGTCGGGACAGCCGTGGGACATGCCCGGCAACGTCGATCTGGC
>JANPCT010000211.1:0-1668 GCA_031431095.1 Acidobacteriota bacterium
CATTGAAATCAGCGCCGTGGCGGACGCGCGCGACGTCCATGTGCTCGGCTACTTCATCGACACCGCGTCTCCGTCGCTGCGGACCTTTCTGACACGGCAGCGGCAGGATCGCGTCCGCCGCGTCACGAAGATGGCGGAGCGGCTCGCCGGGATCGGTTGTGCGATTGACGTCAGCTCGATCCTCGAGGCGGCCGCGAGCGGGAGCAGCGTCGGCCGTCCGCAGATCGCCGATGCGCTCGCAGCCGCCGGCCACGTGCAGACGCGGAAGGAGGCATTCGATCGTTTCCTTGGCTTTGACGGCGCAGCTTACGTGCCGCGCTTCGGCGCCTCACCCGCCGACGTGGTGGCGCTCATTCACGACGCCGGCGGACTCGCGTCGCTTGCACATCCCGGCGTCACCGCGAGGGATGCGCTGATCGCACCGCTTGCGGCGGCCGGCCTCGATGCCCTCGAAGTGCGGCACTCTGACCACGATCAGGTCGCCGAAGCGCGCTATCGCGCGCTGGCCTCGCAACTGGGATTGCTCGTCACCGGCGGCTCCGACTATCACGGCGAGTCCGGGCACCGTGCCGGGCGCCTGGGCACCGTTGGCCTTCCCGCCGATGATTTCGCCCGGCTCGCAACCGCCGCGGCGCGGGGCTGATGGCCTCCCCCGTCCTGCAGTTGATCAAGGTGCGGCGCGCCTACGGCGGGCTGCGCCCGCTGCGCATCAACGATTTGTCGATTGCGGCAGGCGAGCGCGTGGCGCTGTCGGGACTCGATGCCGGCGCCGCGGAGGTGCTCGTCAACCTCGTGACGGGCGCGTCAGTTCCGGATGAAGGGGAGGTTCTCGTCCTCGGCGAGAGCACCGCGTCGATCGCCGACGGCGATGCGTGGCTCGCCTCCTTGGATCGATTCGGTATCGTCAGCCCGCGCGCCGTCCTGCTCGATGCGGCCACGTTGCTGCAGAACCTGGCGATGCCCATCACGCTCGACATCGACCCCGTGGCCGCCGATGTCGTGACGCAGGTCAGAGCGCTTGCCGCTGATGCCGGTATCGAAGCGGACTGGCTCGGTCGACCGATCGCGGCGCTGGACGCCTCGATTCGCGCGCGCGCGCACCTGGCGCGCGCGGTCGCGCTCGATCCTTCGCTGTTGATCGTCGAACATCCGACGGTGGGATTTGCGGCGGGGCAGGGCAGGAGTTTCGGCGAGGTCGTCGCCCGCGTCTCCGCACGCCGCCGGCTCGCCACGCTGATCATTTCCGAGGACGAGGAATTCTCAAGTGCGGCAGCGGTGCGTCGCCTGGCGCTGCACGGGGCCACCGGGGACCTCAAAGCGCCGCGCCGGAAGCTGTTCGGCTTCTGAAGCGAAAGGCTCCCACGGACCATCACGAAGATCACAAGAATACGAAGACCACGAAGACCCAAAATCCAATAGCGTCGTGGTGAGCTTGATGTCCTTCGTGAACGTGGTGAAAGAGCCGTGGGCCGCATGCGTCCGCGACGGGACAGCCGAACCTGGCGGAAGCGCCTGGGAGTCGAACCCAGCCCTCCCGCTCAACGCGGGAAGCAACCGATTTTGAAGACCGGGAGGGCCACCGGGCCCCGTTCGCTTCCTCTTTTGATCCGGGCTTCGCCCCCGGACCGCTAGACGCTCACTCGCTCAACCATTATCGAGCAGGTTCAG
>JANPCT010000212.1:0-4750 GCA_031431095.1 Acidobacteriota bacterium
CAGGGGTCGAGACGTCCGCCTGCACCGCCGCGATCATGCCAGGCCGCTTGGCCGCAGCCTCGACTTCAAGCGCGGCCTCGGCCAGCTGCTCGGAGCCGCGCGCGCAGAGACACACGCGGCAGCCTTCCGCGACCAGCGAACGCGCACTCGCCAGCCCCAGCCCCCGGCTCGACCCGGTGATCACCGCAACCTTATCGGTCAGACCTAAATCCAACGGTCCTCTACTCCAGGCTTTGGGCTTTGGGCTTTAGGCTTTGCCCACTACTCAACCCGTCCGCCCGTCAGATCGTTCAACCGCCAGTCCATCTCGAGAAACGCCATCTTCCATTCGTTCTTCCAGACGAGTTCCTTCTCGGAGGGCAGGAGGTGCGGTGCGATGAGTGCCACCAGCGCGCGCTCCAGCGGGGAACGCTGCGCGAACACCGCGTCGGCCCTGCCGGAGTAGGCGGCGACGAACTCCTGCTCGCGCCAGCTCAGGATCGGCGTCACCGACAACGTATTGGCCGCCCGGTCGAGACGGTACATGTTGCGGTTGTTGACAAACTCTGCCTGGATATCGGCGAGCTGCTGGTCGAGGCGGTCGCCGGTATAGGCCTCACTGCGCAGCCGGCCGCTGCCCACGGCGCCGCGGCCGAGCGCCAGGTACAGACGCGGCTCCTTGAACTCGGGCAGCATCGTTTTTTCGATCTGATCCAGCGTCACCGACTTCCCCGCGGCGCGCCAGGTCGTCTTGTCGAAGGCGCCGGGAACCTGCTTGATGTTGCCGCGAAGCGGATAGTGGTTGAGGACCGTCTGGAGGACGAAGGCGTTGTAGGCGTTGAGCCAGAATGCCATCTGCTGCTCTTTCGACCAACCCTGGTAGACCGCAGGCGCGACGTTCAGCGACGCGACGTACCGATCGAGCCGACCGCGATCGCTCTTGAGCGCCCGGTAATACACCAGGCCGTCACGTACGTTGACGTCGAGGATCTGATCCAGCGGCCGGTGCAGCAGCTCGGCGCCGGGAGCCGGCGAGAACTGCTGAGCGCGCGGATGCGCCGCAATGAGCGCCAGACAGAGCGGGAGCAGAAGCCATCGGGGCATGGAAGCGATCATAGCGCGGCGTGCAGGAAGTCGCCGAGGGCGCGCGAAAAGACATCGGGCTGGTCGAGATTCGACAAGTGGCCCGCACCGGGCACGATCGTCAGCCTCGAGCGCGGGATCGCCCGCCGCATTGCTTCCGCCTCCGCGGGGGGGGTGATCGCGTCTTCCTCACCAACCAGGACGAGCGTCGCGCACGAGATCGTCGCGAGCAGCGGCGTCGCGTCAGGCCGATGCAGCATCGCGCCGATCGCGGCATCGATCGAAGACGCCGGCGCCGCCTCGATCAGCGCGCGCGTGGCGCTGACGACCTCGGGCCGCTCCCGCGACGTCGCCCCCGCCAGCAGCTTCGGCAGCATCTGCTGCGCAACGCCCCGCGCCCCTTCGCGCGCGACAAGCTCCCGCATGCGCGTTCGTGCCTCGCGTGCCTGTGGCGTGTCGGCCGACGCCCTGGTGTCGGCGAGCACCATGCCGGTGAACCGCTCTGGCGCCTGCCGGAACATCGCCAACGTCACGTAACCGCCCATCGACAATCCGCCGATCACCGCCTCGTCGATGGCGAGCGCATCCATCAGCAGCAAGACGTCAGCCGCGTAGTCGTCGACGGTCAGCGAGCGAGCGGCGGAGCCGTCGCGGCCGAAGCCGCGCAGGTCCGGCGCAATGAGCCGCCAGCCCTCGGGCAGCCGTTCGAGCTGCGGCCGCCACATCGCCGCATTCAGTGGAAACGCATGCACCAGAATGACGGGCCAGCCGGCGCCCGCCTCGAGCCACGACGCGCGGCGGCCGCCGGCAATTTCTGCGAATCGCTGTTCCCGCGTCAGGGAGTCGGCCACGTCGACACAGTACAACACTGTGCCGACGCGCGAGGAGGATGGCCTGGCGCAATCCCGCCGTAAGCGGCTCTCGCGCAGCCGTCGTAGGATGTCGCGATGAGTGCCGTGGAAGTGTCCGGGACGATCGCGCTTGGCGCGATCGGGCTGCTGACGATCAACCTGCTGCTCGGGTTGCTGCTGTCAGTGGGCTACAACCCCGCCCGCCAGTGGCCGCGGCGGCCCATGAAGCTGTTCACGATCCACAACTGGACCGCCTTCATCGCCTTCGCGGCCATCGTCTTGCACGCCGGCGCACTGCTGTTTTCGAGCCAGCCGCCCTTCCGGTTATACGACGTGCTGATCCCGATCGAATCGCCCGTGCAGCCGTTCTCCAATAATCTCGGCGCGTTGGGGTTTTATCTCATGACGATTGTCGTGGTGACGTCGCTGAAGCCGGTGCGAACCGCGCTCGGACGGCACTGGTGGAAGATCGTTCACTTCACGACCTACGCGGCAGCTCTCGTCTTCTTCACCCACGGCGTCATGGCGGATCCGCTGCTGCAGAACCGCCCCATCGATTTCGTCGACGCCGAGAAACTCTACGTGGAGTCGTGCGCCGCGGCGGTCGCCACCGCGACGATATGGCGGTTCAAGCACCGCCGCTCGATCCGGCGCGCGGGGCGCCAAAGCCTCGCGCGCTGACGCGCGCCGCAGCAGGCCCGCTCGGGAGCAGGCGACCGACGCCTACCGCTTCACCAGCTTGATCTCGAATATGCGCGGCCACAGCTTGCCGGTGACGAAGAGTCGATCGGCCGCCGCATCATAGGCAATGCCGTTCAGCACGTCGACGCCGCGGCGCTCGGACGCCGGCAGCAGGCCGGTCAGATCGATCCAGCCGGTGACCCGTCCATCGGCAGGGGAAATCCGCGCGATGCGATCGGTCTGCCACACGTTGGCGTAGATCTCCCCTTTCACGTACTCCAGCTCGTTGAGCGCCGGCACCGGGCGCGTGCCCTCGCGGACGGTGATGCGGCCGGTTTCCTTGAGCGTCACCGGATCCAGGAAGCGCAGCGCCGCGCTGCCGTCGCTCATGATGATGCGCGTGCCGTCGTGGGTAAGACCCCACCCCTCCCCGCGATACGACCACGTCCGCGTCTGCTCGAACGTCTTCTGGTCGTAGACGAAACCGATTTCGGACTGCCAGGTGAGCTGGATGATGGACCCCTTCCACTCGGTGATGCCTTCGCCGAAATATTCAGCGCCAAGCGGCCTCGCCTGCAGCACCTCGCCGGTCTCGAGCTTGACCTTGCGGATGCCCGAGTGCCCGTTGCGTCCCGTGCCCTCGTAGAAGGCGCCGTCGCGCACGATCAAACCCTGCGTGAAGCTATCCCGGTCGTGCGGAAACGAGCGGACGACGGTGTAGCCGTAGGTCGGCACCGCCGGCTGCCGGTTCGCCGGGAATCCGATGGTGCCCATCAACAGAACCCCTCCGATGGCAAGACGCATTGGGCTAGCATAACGGACCATGATGCACTCGCGCACGCGCCTCTTCACTGCACTTGTTCTGGCGGCCGCTCCCTCATGCGGCGCGCTGCGCCTCATGGCGCAGGCCACCGCCGGGCCGCGAGTCGAGATATCGTTCAGCCAGGCGGCGCGCGCCGAACCGGTGACCGGCATGGTCTACCTCGCGATCAGCAAGGACAACCAGAGCCCCGCCATCCAGCAGACCGATCCCGAGGGCGTGCCGCTGTTCTCGACCTTCGTGGAAAATCTGACGCCTGGCACCGCTGCGGTCATCACCCGCGTCAACCGGGGCCATCCGGTCGCAAGCCTCAGCGACATTCCGGCCGGCGAGTACTGGGTGCAGCCCTTCGTGAACGTCTACACGCGCTTTCCGCGGGCCGACGGCCATACCGTGTGGCTGCACATGGACCAATGGGAAGGGCAGAACTGGAAGCGGTCGCCCGGAAACCTCTACGGCGATCCGGTGCGGATGCGAATCGATCCCGCTTCGCCAGCGCCAATCAGGCTCGTGGCCGACAAGGTGATTCCGCCGATCACTCCGCCGGCCGACACCGACATGGTGAAGCGCATCAGGATCCAGAGCCAGATCCTCAGCAAGTGGTGGGGACACCCGATCTTCTTCGGCGCGACGATCCTGCTGCCCAGGGATTACGCCAAGCATCCCGACGTGCGCTATCCGGTGAACTACATCCAGGGGCACTTCTCCCTCGGCGCGCCCGGCGGCTACGGCCGCGGCGGAGAGTTCGACAAGCTGTGGATGGCGCCGGAGACGCCGCGGTTCATTTACGTGACGCTGCAGCATCCGTCGCCGTACTACGACGACTCCTACGCCGTGAACTCGGAGAACAACGGCCCCTACGGCGACGCCATCATGCAGGAACTGCTGCCCGCCATCGAGACACAGTTCCGCGTCATCCGGCAGCCGTGGGCGCGAATGCTGTCCGGCGGCTCCACCGGCGGGTGGATTGCGGCGGCGCACCAGATCTTCTATCCCGACTTCTACGGCGGAGCCTTTGCCAGCTGTCCCGATTCGGTCGATTTCAACTATCACCAGATCGTCAACATCTACAAGGATCCGAACGCGTACTTCATCGAGCAAGGCTGGATGAACGTCGATCGCCCCACGCAGCGCCGCCCCGACGGCAACATCGTCTCGATGATGAAGGACGAGAACCACTTCGAGCTGACCGTCGGCGACAAGTCACGATCCGGCGGGCAGTGGGACATCTGGGAAGCGACGTTTTCACCGGTGGGCGCGGACGGCTACCCGGTGCGCATCTGGGACAAGGAGACCGGCGCGATCGATCACGCCGTCGCGGAGAAGTGGAAGAAGT
>JANPCT010000213.1:0-7487 GCA_031431095.1 Acidobacteriota bacterium
CTCTGCGCCCGCCCCGAGCAGACGTTCGACGTCGAATCGCTGATGCAGACGTTCGGCCGGATGCGGCTCGACGTCGAGAACTGCGACCGCGAGCTGGTCGCGGTCGGCATCACCCGCAAGATCCCCGTCCCCGGCGGCGCGCCGAAATACGGCTTCGTCCAGCCCGAGGGGGAGACGATGCTCGAGCTGCTCGACGAGTTTCTCGAGCGGCGCGCCACCGTCAGCAGCGAGGATCGCTCGCCGGCCGTGCAGCGTTTCCGCGAGATGATCGGCAGGGACGAGAAGATGCTCGTCATCTTCGAGTGGATCCGCACGGCCGCGAAATCAGACATCTCCGTCCTGATCCTGGGTCCGACGGGTTCCGGCAAGGAACTCGTGGCGCGAATGATCCACGAACTGAGCCGCCGCGGCACGCACCGGTTCCAGGCGGTCAATTGCGCGGCGCTTCCCGACACGCTGTTCGAGTCCGAGATCTTCGGCTACGAAAAAGGAGCGTTCACCGGCGCGAACGATCGGAAACCCGGCCGCCTCGAGCTCGCCAACAACGGCACGCTGTTCCTGGACGAAATCGGCGACATGTTGCTGCTCGCCCAGGCCAAGCTGCTGCGTGTGCTCGAGGAGCGGCGGTTCGAGCGCCTCGGCGGGAACACGTCGATCGAGGTCAACTTCCGCCTGATATCGGCGACCAATCGGCCGCTGGATCAGTTCGTGCGCGATACGCGCTTCCGCGAGGATCTCTACTACCGCGTCAACGCGTTCTCGATCCGGCTGCCATCCTTGCGCGAGCGCTCGAGCGACATCCCCGTTCTCGCCCAGCGCTTCCTCGGCCGCTACTGTGCCGCCAACGGCCTCCCGCTGGATGGCAAGAGCTTCGCGAAGGAGGCCGCCGATCTGCTGATGCAGTATCACTGGCCGGGAAACATCCGCGAGCTCGAGAGCACGGTGTCGCGCGCCGCCTTGTCGTCGCCGGGGCGCGTCATCCGGCCCGCTGACATCGAGTTCCTCCATGCGTCCGAGACGCCGGTGGAGTCGTCACAAGACCGGCTGCCCTCGCTTGCCGACGCCGAGCGGGCACACATCGGGCGCGTGCTGAACAGCGTGAACTGGAACAAGAAACAGGCAGCGGCGGTCCTCGAAATCAGCCGCGGCACGTTGTATCGAAAAATCGTGGAGTATGGTCTCGAAGAAGCTCCACCCCGTGTCTCGAAGTAGCACAAACAACGGGGCTTGTTCCCGATTTTGGAACGTGCTCCAACCCTCAGCCTGTAAAGCAGTTAACGTCATAACAGGTTGGTCATGTGCCAAAACAGCACAGCGGCTCGGTGAGGCCGCCGCGGCTTTCCATCCCAATCGCACCCGCTCATAATCTGTAACGTATTGCATGCGCAGGGTTTATACTTTTCAATTCTGAAGAGCGGCGACCGGCAGCCGGCTTGCAGCCCCGAAATTCTTCGGGCACGTGTGCCGATACCCCTTGAGATGGTCCTGCGCCTCCTCACGCTCGCTGTATTTCTGACGGCGCTTGCACCGTCGGTGTGGGCGGCGCCCCGTCCCGCCGCCGGCCCGCTCGATCGGGAACTGCGAGCCCGCGCCATTGCATCCACCGGGCAATCCAGGGTCATCGTTCACCTCGCGCCGGGCGCGTACGTCGACGCGGCGATCCGCAGACTCGGGGGCACAATCGGACGGCGACTTGCCGCCGGCCTGGTCGCCCGCGTTCCGGACCGCGAACTCGACGCCCTGTCGCGGCTGCCTGGCGTCACCGGCGTCAGCCTCGACCGGCATGTGCAGGGGACGATGGAGCGCACCGGTGCGACGGTGGGAGCACCGTGGGTGCGCGACGTCCTCGGTCTGGACGGCACCGGTGTGGGCGTGGCGATCATCGATTCGGGCGTCGCCAACTGGCACGACGATCTCGGCTCCGGTCGCGTGGCGCGGTTCGTCGACTTCGTGAATTTCGAAGCGGCCCCGCACGACGACTACGGGCACGGCACCCACGTCGCCGGGATCATCGCGGGGAACGGCCACGATTCAGGCGGTCGCCGCAGCGGCCTCGCTCCGGGCGCCACGCTGCTCGTGGAGAAGGTCCTCGACGCGTCGGGCCAAGGCTACATCAGCAATGTCATCGCGGCGATCGACTACGCCATCGCGAACAAGGACGCATTGCGCCTGCGCATCATCAACCTGTCGGTGGCGGCGGCCGTCAACGAGTCGTACACCACCGACCCGTTGACGCTGGCCGCGAAACGCGCCGTCGAAGCAGGCCTTGTCGTCGTCTCGGCCGCCGGCAACATGGGGAAGGGCGCGGACGGACAGGAACGCTACGGCACGATTGCCGCCCCAGGCAATGCGCCATGGGTCCTCACCGTCGGCGCTTCCAGCCATCACGGCACGACCGCTCGATGGGATGACACGATCGCCGGGTTCAGCTCGCGCGGCCCGTCCGCGATCGATCTCCAGGCCAAGCCCGATCTCGTCGCGCCGGGCGTCGGCATCGAATCGCTGGGTGAACCGGGCAGCACACTGTTCAACACCAAGCCGCTGATGCGTCTGTGGGGCACCGTCGCCACGGCCAACGAACCGTATTTGTCGCTCAGCGGCACGAGCATGGCCTCCCCCGTCGTCAGCGGCACCATCGCACTGATGCTGCAGGCGAATCCGGCGTTGACCCCGAATCTCGTCAAGGCCATCCTGCAGTTCACCGCGGAATCACGCGATGGTCTCAACCCGCTCGCGCAGGGAGCCGGCTTCCTCAACACGCGCGGCGCCGTCGATCTCGCGCGCTCGCTCGTCGCGGCAGGCAGCCTTCCGCCTGCTCCCCAGCCCGGGAGCGCCACAGCAGACCCGGTCCCCTGGAACAGCCGCGTCATCTGGGGCAACCTGCGCATCGGCGGCGGGCACATCGATCCGCGGGCGAATGCGTGGCGCACCGACGTGATCTGGGGCAGTGCGGTGACGCCAGAGGGATTGCCGGTGCTGCTGGGTGCTGCCGACGACGGTGACGGCGGCCGTTCGATGCCGGCACGCGTGGCGTGGGCGGCAAGCTGCGGGGCGGATGCACTCGCCGGCTGTGACAACGTCGTCTGGGGGACCGCGTGCGGCACGGCCAACTGCGATCCGAAAACGACGGACGGGGCCCGGCATGTCGTCGCGGCGACCGCATGCGTCGGCGGCGATTGCGGCCGCGAGCCGGAGGCGCATCGCGGGCCAGCGACGTCGAGGGCCGTAGCATCGAGCCTGCGGTTGGATGCCGGCGCCGTCGAGAGCACCGAAGACACGCTCTGGAGCGCGCCGGCGATCCGCCGCCGCTCCCGCATGCTGTCAATTCAGGCGGCGTGGCGATGAAGTTGCTGCCGCTCGCCGCCCGAATTTACGTCTGCTCGATCATCGGCGCGGGAGCGGTGCTGCTCGCGATATTCTTCCCGACCCACCTGGTCGGCAATCACTGGCTGTTCCTCGCGCTGCTGCTGCTGTCCTCGATCACCTCGGTCTTCAAGGTGAACCTGCCGCTGGCCCGGCGATCGTCGACGATGTCGGTGTCGTATGCGGTCGACTTCGCGGCGCTGCTCCTGCTCGGTCCCAACGAAACGATGATCGTCGCCGCGGTGAGCGCGTTCAGCCAGTGCACGTTCCGCATCAAGGAGCGCAACCCGATCCATCGCACGCTGTTCAGCATGGCCTGCCTGATCGTCACGGTCCAGGCCGCGGGGCTGGTCTATCACCGCCTCGGCGGCCACCCTGAAGCGGTCAGCACGCTGGCGATTGCCAAACCGCTGGTCGGCGCCGCCACCGCCTATTTCCTGTTCAACACGCTCACGGTCGCGACCGCGGTGGCATTGTCGGTGCGGCAGCCGCTGTTCAAGGTCTGGAATGAAAACTTCCTGTGGAGTGCGCCGAGCTACTTCGTCGGGGCCGGTGCGGCGGCGGCCGCGGTGTGGATCTCGACGCTGCCGAACCAGTGGTTCGCCCTGCTGCTCGCGTTCCCTGTCTACCTGACGTATCACAGCTACAAGGTCTACCTGGGCCGCGTCGAAGACGAGCGACGCCATACGCAGGAAATGGCGGATCTGCATCTGGCCACGATCGAAGCGCTGGCACTCGCCATCGACGCCAAGGACCAAACCTCTCAGCTTCACATCCGCCGCGTGCAGCTCTATGCCGCTGCGCTGGCGCGCGGGCTCGGGATGAGCGAGAACGAGATCCAGGGCGTGAAGACCGCCGCGCTGCTGCACGATATCGGCAAGCTCGCGGTGCCCGAGCACATTCTCTCGAAGCCCGGTCCGCTGACGCCGGAAGAGTTCCAGAAGATCCGCGCGCACCCGAAGGTCGGCGCCGACATCGTCAGCTCCGTGCCGTTTCCCTATCCGGTCGCGCCGCTCATCCTCAGCCATCATGAGCGCTGGGACGGCAAGGGTTATCCGGCCGGCCTGAAGGGGGAGGAAATCCCGCTCGGCGCGCGCATCCTCTCGGTCGTCGATTATTTCGACGCCCTGATGGCCGAACGGCCGTACCACAAGGCGATGACGTCGGACGCCGCCATCGCGCTCCTGCAGCAGGAAGCCGGCAAAGGGCTGGACCCGAAGGTCGTTGGCCTGTTCTACGAGCTGCTGCCCAGCCTGCAGGCGGAAGCGGCGCAGCTCGATCAGAACCTGCGCCGTCCCTCAGCCGAAGAGCAGACCGGCCTCGGACGACCAGCGACCGGTCTGGCGCCGGAGACGTCGAAGAAGAACGTGTTCGAAGACATCGCCCTGGCGCATCGCGAGATTTACGCGCTCTACGAGATCGCGCAGGCCATGGGCACCAGCCTGGGCGTGTCCGACACAATGGCGCTGATCTCCGCGAAGCTGACGAACCTCGTGCCGTTCTCGTGCGCCGCGCTCTTCCTCTACGACGAGGAGACCGAAACACTGCGCTGCCGCTTCGCCACCGGCACCGATGCCGACATCATCCAGCAGATCGCGGTGCACAGCGGTGAGGGCCTCACCGGGTGGGTGGCGCGCAACCGCAGGCCGCTCGTCAACGCGCGTCCCAGCGCCGACCTCGAAGCAGCCGGCCTGACGCAGTTGTCGACGACGCTGCAGTCGGCGCTCGTCTGCCCGCTGATGTTCAACGAGCGGTTCATCGGCACCCTGTCGGTGTATCACACCGATGCCGCGTTCTACCGCGACGACCATCGCCGCCTCCTCGACCGCGTCTCGGAGCAGGCCGCCGCGGTCATCAACAACTCGATGCTGTTCGAGCAGACGCAGGAAGACTCGCTCACGGACCCGCTCACCGGGCTGCCGAACACGCGATTCCTGTTCATGCACCTCACGCGGGAGCTCGCCCGCGCCGAGCGCCTCAAGGCGGAAGTGTCGCTGATGGTCATGGACCTCGACAACTTCAAGGGGATCAACGACAACCACGGCCATCATGTCGGCGACCGCGCCCTCGTCGAAGTGGCGCGCGTGCTGCGCGCCGCCATTCGGCCGTACGACATCTGCGTCCGCTACGCCGGCGACGAATTCATCGTCGTCCTCTCCGGCTGCGGCGCGGAGGAAGCCGAGCACAAGCGGCAGGAACTGCAGAAGGGCATCGACGACGTCTACTTCGAGGCGCGTCCCGGCAAGCGCCTGCAGCTCGGAATCAGCATCGGCGCCGCCGTATTTCCGCAGGACGGCGAATCCTATGAAGCGCTGCTGGCCACCGCCGACAGCCGCATGTACCAGGACAAGTCGGTTCGCAAGCGGCGCACGGGGCGAGAATCCTTCGCAGGCGGCGGCGTCCTCGCGGGCCACAATGCCCATCCGGAACTGAGCGAGCTCGACATCCAGCGGGCAGCGGCGGGCATACTCTAGAAAAGCTGAGCGCCCTACCAGCCGTCGGTGCGGATGCGCTCGCGCGGCACGCCGAGCGACACCAGCGCGGCGGGCAGGTCGGCCACCATCGCCGGCGGACCGCAGACGAATGCGGTCGTCCCCGTCGTGATCAGTTCCGCGAGATGTTCGGCGCCGGTGCGCCCGCGGGCGTGGGTCCAGTCCTCCACCTCCCCTGTCAGCGTCAGCGTCAACGCGACCTGCCCCTCGTCAGCCAGCCGCCTCAACTCGTTGACGTAGGCAAACTCGCGCGGCGAGCGCGCCGAGTAGACGAGCGTCCGCGAGCCCTGGTGACCGGCATTCATCGCCTCGAGAATCATCGATCGCATCGGGGCGATGCCGGTGCCCCCGGCGATGAACAGGAGCGGCACGGCATGCGAAACGTCGGGGAGCACGAACGTTCCGGCGGGGCCCTGGACGTGTATGGAGGTGCCGGGCTGCAGCGTCTCGACAATCGTGCCGAAGCGGCTCGAGCCGTCGACTTTGACGAGGAACTCCAGCCACCCGTCCCGATCCGTTTCATGAGGAGCGGAAGCAATCGAGTAGGGGGTTGGCCTGGCGGCGCCGGCGGCCAGCGTCGCGGCCTGGCCGCCGCGGAAACGAAAGCCGGCGCCGTCCACCGACAGCCGGATTCGCCGCGTGGTCGGCGTCTCGAGCTCGTTCGACAGCAGACGCACGAATTGATCTACTCCTGGATCTTGAGGGCGCTGGTGACGCCGCGCACGCCGGCGACGCGCCCCGCGAGCGCCACGGCGCGGGCTTCATCGGCACGGCTTCTCACGAAGCCGGACAGCGTCACCCGCCCCTCGTGCGTGCTGACGTCGAGCCGCTGCGCGCCGACCCCGGCGTCGCTCAACAGCGCAATCTTCACCTGCGTGGATGTCGACAAGTCGTCCGTCGGCCGGCGTGATGCCGTGGCGCATCCGGCCAGCAGCAGGACGAGCACCATGATCGGGGCCGGCAGGCGCGGACTACATGCCGATCGCATGGAACCCTGCGTCGACCATCATGATCTCGGCCGTCACCGCCCGGCTGGCGTCGCTGATCAGGAACAGCGCCGCATCCGCGACCTCCGACGTCTCGATGGTGCGCCGCAACGGGGCGCGGTCGCGATAGATCTGAAGGATGTTGCTGAATCCCGGGATGCCGGCGGCCGCCAGCGTCTTGATCGGGCCGGCGGAAATTGCGTTGACGCGGATATTCTTCGGACCGAGATCCGCCGCCAGGTAACGGACCGTCGCTTCGAGCGCCGCCTTGGCGACCCCCATCACGCGATACGTTTCGAATACCCGTTCACTGCCAAGATACGTGAGCGTCAGGATGCTGCCGCCGCCTCGGCGCTCCATCAGCGGCAGCGCGCCGCGCGACAGGGCGATGAGCGAATAGGCGCTGACGTCCATCGCCAGCTTGAATCCGTCGCGCGAGGTCTGGACGAAGGGATTGATCAAATCGTCACGCGACGCGAACGCGGCGCCGTGGACGAGGAAGTCCAGGCCGCCGAACGTCGAATCGATCTCCTGGAAGACCCGCGCGATCTGCGCATCGTCGGTGACGTCGAGCGGCAGGACCAGAGGATCGGTGAGGCCTTCCGCCAGGTCGCGAACGTTTTCCTCGAGCCGCTCGCCCTGATAG
>JANPCT010000214.1:0-12587 GCA_031431095.1 Acidobacteriota bacterium
CGCGCGCCGCGGCATCGTCGCGCCGCGTGGTCCAGTCGGCGGCGCGCGCGCCGTACCAGGCCGACGGAGTCACAACGGCCTTCTCGCGTCGATGTTCAAGCGCCAGTATTGCAGCGTGAAAGCGGGAACATCTTCGGCTGCCGCGAGTGTCAGCTCCGTGAGGAACTGTTTCTGCCCGGTCGGAGGCAGGCGATCGAGATGATGGCGGACGCAGACGTTGGCGACGAATTCGCGGAACGCGTCCGCGCCTTCGAAGGTCGTCGGCGCCGGCTCCAGCCAGACGTTCGCATCGACGAATCCCGCGGCGGTGAGCCGCCGCTCGGTCGCCTCCACGTCCGCGAAGTACCAGGGCTCCGTCCATTCCTCGAAATACGAGGCGAAGCGAGGCGAGGCGCGCAGGCGATCGGCACGCGCGCGCAAGAGCGAGATATTTCCGGCGCCGCCGCATTGCGCCACCAGCCGTCCGCCGGGCCTGAGCGCCGTGATGATGGAGCGAAACAGGGCGCCGTGATCCAGGATCCAGTGGAAGGTCGCGCCGCTGAAGACGGCGTCGAACACCCGCCGGAACGGCAGCGCCGCGCCGTCGGCCCGCACCACCGCGACGCGCGGCGCGTGCTCCCTCAACCACGCCGCCGCGGATTCGATCATGGCGTTCGATCGATCGGCGCCGACAACGCGGCCGCGAGGCACGCGGTCATGAATCTCCCGGGTGACGTGGCCGGTGCCGCAACCGAGGTCGAGCACGTGCTCGGCCCCCGACAACTGCAGGCGCTCGAGGACTCTCTGCCCCCACGCCTGCTGGGGCGACGATAACTGGTGATACCGCTCGGCGTTCCAATCCGTCATGCGGACCTTAAGTGTACAGTCCTCCGGATTGTCCGCGGCGTGTTCGTATGCCGGACGGAACGGCGCTGGCGCTGCTGGTGCAGATGGCGCTGCCGCCCGGTACGGATCAGGACGAGGCGTTCCGGCAAATCGAGCGTTCGCTGGCGTGCGACGCACCGGGTCGTCGTCACGACAGCCCGACGATTTCGCCATTCGGCCTGACGGCCATGCCCTCTGCCGCCGGCACCTTCGGCAATCCCGGCATGGTCATGATGGCGCCAGTCCGCGCGACGACGAATCCCGCCCCGGCGCACCCGTACACTTCGTTGACGGTGATGCGGAACCCGGCCGGTTTGCCGAGCCGCGCCGGGTCGTCAGTGAGCGAGTATTGCGTCTTGGCCATGCACACGGGCGTCTGGTGCAGGCCGAGGGCTTCGAGATGGTCGATGGCACGTTCGGCGGCCGGCGAGTAATCGACGCCGTCGCCGCCGTAGACGCGCTTCACGATCGTCTCGATCTTCGCGCGCACCGGCTCGGCCGCGTCGTAGATCGGCGCGTACCGCGCGGTGCGCCCCTCCAGGAGCGCGAGCACCTCGCGGGCCAGCGCCTCACCTCCGGCGCCACCCTTCTCCCAGACCTCGCAAAGGGCGACTTTCACGCCGAGCCCGGCGGCGTAGTCATTGACCCGCGTGAGTTCCGCATCGGTGTCGGACGAGAAGCGATTGATCGCGATGACGAGAGGCACGCCGAACTGCCTGACGCTGCGGACGTGGTGCTCGAGATGGGGAAGTCCGCGCTCCAGCGCCGGGAGATCGGCCGTCGCGAGCGCGCGCTTGTTGGCGCCCCCCTGCATTTTGAGCGAGCGGACCGTGGCCACGAGCACGGCAGCTTCCGGATTCAATCCGCCGACGCGGCATTTGATGTCGAAGAATTTTTCGGCCCCGAGATCCGATCCGAATCCCGCCTCGGTGACGACCACGTCGCCCAGGGCGAGACCGGCGCGGGTCGCAAGAATGCTGTTGCAGCCGTGGGCGATGTTACCGAACGGACCCGCGTGCAGGATCGCCGGCCCCCCCTCCAGCGTCTGCACCAGGTTTGGACTGAGCGCGTCCTTGAGCAGCATCGCCATGGCGCCCGAGGCTTTCAGATCGCGAGCCCGCACGGGGGAACGCGACGCTCCGTGACTGGTGCCAACCACGATCTCGCCCAGCCGACGTTCGAGATCCTCGCGGCCCGTCGCCAGCGCGACAATCGCCATGATCTCGCTGGCCGGGATGATCACCCAGCGCTCTTCGCGCACCACGCCGTTCGCCGGACCGCCCAGGCCGATGATGGCGTGACGCAGGGCACGATCGTTCATGTCAATCGTTCGCGGCCAAGTCACGCGGCGGGAATCGATGTTCAGCGCGTTGCCCTGCTGCAGGTGGTTGTCGAGCATCGCCGAAAGCAGTGAGTGGGCGCTCGAGATGGCGTGGAAGTCGCCGGTAAAGTGCAGGTTGATGTCGGCCATCGGGATCACCTGCGAGTAGCCGCCGCCGGCCGCGCCGCCTTTGACGCCGAACACCGGCCCGAGACTCGGCTCGCGCATGCACAGCACGGCATTGACACTCAGACGGCGAAGCGCCTGCGACAGCCCGACCGCAACGGTGCTCTTGCCCTCGCCCGCAGGGGTCGGGTTGATCGCGGTGACCAGCACCAGCCGGCCGCGCGCCGGCCGTGAGGAGACGCCGAGCGGCAGCTTGGCTTTGTAGCGGCCGTAGAGCTCGATGTCGTCGGCCGTCAGACCCAAATCGTTCGCGACGTCGACGATTCGCCGCGGTGTCACGCTGGTTGCGATGTCGATGTCGGATGGCACGATGGGCGGCATGGAATCGTCCTCGGTGATCGGTGCTTTCTCACCAAGTCTATCCGGGGTCCTGACATGACGTCCGGCGCGCAGCCGTGCCCGCCGGCGCCGTTAGGCCGTCATGCGAACTTCGCCGATACAGCGGGCGAGCCGCTTGATGCTCTCGTCCACGGTCGCGGGCACGACACTGGTGAAGCACAGACGGAGCTCGGAGTCTCCCGCGGGGTCCGAATAGAACGCAGGGCCCGGAACGAACGTGACCCCTGACCTCAGCGCGCGGTCGTGGAGCGCCGTCGCGCTGAGGCCCGCGCCGAGCCTGCACCACAAATAGAGTCCGCCGGCGGGACGCGCGAAGCGGATAGCGCCCGGAGGCATGTGACGCTGCAGGGTGGCAATCATCTGCGTGCATCGCTTCGCGTGTTCCGCGCGCAGCGTCTTCAAGTGCGCGTCGAACGTCCCCTGGCGCATCATGCGCGCGACAGCCATCTGCACGAGATTCGGCGTGTGTGGATCGAGCCGCTGCTTGATGATCGCGATCTGCTCGACGATCGAGGGAGCAGCGGCGATCCAGCCCAGGCGGAGCCCCGGGGCCATCACCTTGGAGAAGCTGTTCAGATAGATCACGAGATTGTGGTCGTCGAGCTCGCGCAGCGACGCCGGCGGCGCCTCGTCGAAATACAGATCGCGGTAGGTGGCGTCTTCGACGATGGGGACGCGGTAGCGCTGGGCGAGAGAAAGGATCTCGCGCCGCGTGCGGATCGGCAGCGTCACGCCGGTAGGATTGTGGAAGGACGGGTTGGTGTAAATCAGCTTGGGGCGGTAGCGGACGAGCAGGTCCTCGAGCTCGTCGCTGTCGGCCCGCGCAATGTCCCAGCCGATCAACCTGGCCCCCGCGGCGCGAAACGACTGGATCGCACCAAGGTATCCGGGGCGGTCGAGGATGACGGCGTCGCCCGGATCGATGAGGCAGCGAGCGAGGAGGTCGAGCCCCTGCTGGGCGCCCGAGAGCACCAGCACGCTGTCGCGCGGCACGCCATACCGATCGGCGATGGCACTGCGAAGCGCCGGCTGGCCTTCGCCGGGCCCGTGGCCCCACGCGGCCCGCGAGTCCGTGCCGAGCCCGTGCGTCACGGCTTCGAGAAAGGCCTCGTTGGGAAAACGAGCGAGCGCCGGCTCCCCGGCGGCGAGCGACAGCAGACGCGCGTCCGACGAGTTGCGCACCACGTCCCGCAACGTCGTGTCGCTCGAGCGCAGCGCGGCGGCGGAGATCTTTCCCCGCCACGCGAAGGGAGTGCCCTCCGGCTCGGGTGCGGCGCAGACAAACGTTCCCCGCCCCACGTACCCGCGCAGCAACCCGCGCGACTCCAGCTCGCGATACGCGCTGACCACGGTCGTCCGGCTGATTTTCAGTTGCCGCGCCAGTATCCGCTCGGGGGGGACGCGGCTGCCCGAGGGCAACTCCCCCTTGGCGATCGCGTTTTCCAGCAGCGCGACCAGGTGGCCGTAGAGCGGCCGTTGCGTGCGGACAAACTCACGTTCGATGGACAGCATCACTGACCTCTCGCCCTTCGTGGACCGCCGCGGGTGCCGCGGCGGCTCGGGTCACTATGGACCGGCAGAGGTCCAAG
The DNA here is from genome assembly GCA_031431095.1 of Acidobacteriota bacterium. GTDB lineage: Bacteria > Acidobacteriota > Vicinamibacteria > Vicinamibacterales > 2-12-FULL-66-21 > JAICSD01. The sequence goes on from JANPCT010000214.1 coordinate 4,300, forward strand.
CGTAGAGGTCCAATTGTCAGCCGGACGGCGCCGGCGTCAAGTCCAATCGGAACGAAACCAGTTTTTTACTGGGGCAGGCGCGCAGTCCAATTACAGAAGGTCTTCCTTCAGCAGATCCGTGTTGATCGAAAAGGCGGCCTCGGCTCCCTCGGCGGCGGCGACGACCACCCATTGCACCGCGCGGGAGGCGTCTCCCGCGACATACAGTCCCGACAGGTGCGTGGCTTCGTATTTTCCGGTGTGCACGGTGCCCTTCTCGTTGATTTGGCAGCCCATGCTGATTGCGAGCGTCGATTGCTGCTCCTGCCCCGTCGTGAAAAAGACCGCGGCGCGCGCCAGAGGCTCGCCACTCTCGAACACGATCTGCTCCAGCCGCTCCTGTCCATCCAGTCGGGCGACCCGTTCCCGCCGTATTTCGATCCCGTTGCGCGCAAGGCGGGCCATGTCGTCCGCATCGAGCTCGGGAGGTCCGTCTGTGCAGAGCACGAGGTCGCGGCTCCAGCCCGTCATCTCGAGCGACAGGCCGAGGCCGCGCTGGCCGCGTCCGTACACCGCGAGCGGACGGTCGCGTAGTTCCCACCCGTCGCAGTACGGACAGTGAAACACGCTGCGGCCATAGAGCTCGGCAAAGCCGGGGATGTCCGGAATCTTGTCGATGACGCCCGTCGCAATCAGGAGCTTGCGCGAGGTGAAGGACGATCCATCGGCCAGTTCGACGTAGAAGCGCGACTCACGGCATTCCGCCAGCGTGACTTCGATGTCGCGAAGTTCGACCGTGTCGTACTGGCGCAGTTGCTCGCGCGCGATGGCGAGGAACTCGCGTGGCGGCATGCCGTCGCGCGACAGGAAGCCGTGCATCGCGTGCGAAGACGCATTGCGCGGACGGCCGGTGTCGCACACCAGCACGCGTCGGCGGCTGCGTCCGAGGATCAAGGCCGCGCTCAGACCCGCCGGTCCAGCGCCCACGATGATCACGTCGTACATGACAAGCATGGTGACACAGGCGAACACGCGGGGCTCGGGGCTGATGCCTAGTCCGCCCTGACCCATCTCCACATCTCGCCGAGCGTCGCCGCCTTGCCCTGCATCAGCAGCCCCGTGCGGAAAATCTTGCCGGCTGCATGGACGAGAGCCACGGCAGTCAGCGTGGTCAGCGCCACCGATAGCGCGACTTGCCATGCCGGCGGGCCTGGAGGGATCGCGATGCGCAGCAACATCAGGAACGGCGCGTTGGTGGGAAACAAAGACAGGCCAACCGACACCGGACTGTCCGGCGCGTTGACGATCGCGAACCACGTCATCCACGGCAGCATCATGACGAGCATGGCGGGCGTCATCATGCCTTGCGCATCCTTCAGGTCGGTGCAGGCCGCACCGATGGTGATGAAGATCGAGCCGAACATGAAGACCGCCATCGGCAGGAAGACCACCACCCACGCCAGGTCCGAGCCGCGGATCGCGTCACCGTAACCGAAGTAGCGCGCCGTGAAGATCCCGCCTGTGATGTAGATGACCGCCAGGAGAGTGGAGACACCGGCGCTGCCAAGCAGCTTCCCCATCATCAGCTGGTATGGAGTGACCGAACCAATCAACACCTCGCTGATGCGGCTCATCTTCTCCTCGATGACGCTGTTCAGGAGCTGCGGCGCGCTGGACAGCACGGAGAACAGGATGATCATCATGATGCCGACGGGGATCGCCGTCGTCCTCACGCGGTCCACTGGCGCGGCAGCCCTGATGCCGCCTGACGAATCACGCGCGACCAGACCCAGCTCCGACAGATCGACCCGGCGCGTCAGGCGGCCGACGACGTCGCGGTCGATCGAGGCGCGGCGAAAGCGCTGGTTCATGATCTCGCGGTTCAGCGTGCTACCGATCCAGGCCGGCAACGGGCGATATCCGGGGTGGTTCGAGTAGTAGCTGATCGACGACCGCGCCTCCGGGTCGAGGGCGTCGGCCGGAACCTCGACGAACGCGAACAGCTCGCCGCTCTTGACGCGATCCGACAGCTCGGCCCGCGCCGCGTCGTCCGCCGCGTCGAAGCTGGCCGGCGCCGGCAGGAAGCGCGGCAGTGTCGGCGTGCCGCCATCCTCGGGAATGAGCCCGCGATTCCACTCCTCGGCCGCGGCACGCAGCGGATCGTAGAGCACACCCGACCGATCGACGACGACGAAGGGGCGGTCCTTGATGTCGGTGGCGTTGCGCGTGAACTTGCTCACACCGAGCGCGATGCCCATGAACAGCGGCATCATGAGCAGTCCCACCAGGAAGCCCTTCGAGCGGACCATCGTGGTGAACTCGGCCAACGCAACGATCAGCGCCTTGTTCTTCTTCATGGCGCCGCCACCTCCGCGGGCCGCGCGATCCTGACGAAAATGTCGTGCAGCGAGGGCCGCGCGACCTCGAAGTGGTAGACGGCCGTGCGCGCGGCGAGCTGCTGGAGAAACCGCTGCGGGTCGGCGCCGAGCTGGACTTCCTGCATCTGCCCGTAGTCGTTGATCGAGCGTACGTCGGGCATGCCGGCCAGGGCCGCGGCGCCAGCCGCCGTACGGACGCGCACCGTATCGAGTCCGTACTGCGCCTGGATTTCGTCGAGCGTGCCGTCGAGGACCTTGCGGCCGCGGAAGATCATGAAGATGCGATCGCACATCTTCTCGGCGGTCGCCATGTCGTGAGTGCTGAACACGACGGTCGTGCCGCGTCGTCGCATCTCGAGGACGCCGTCCTTGAGCGCTTCGGCATTGACGGGATCGAGACCGGAGAACGGCTCGTCGAGGATGAGGAGAGACGGCGCCGAGATGACGGCGGCGACGAACTGCACCTTCTGCGACATCCCTTTGGAGAGCGCCTCCACCTTCTTGCCGTCCCAGCCCTGCATGCCGAGCCGCGCCATCCAGTCGTCGATCGCCGGATCGAGTGCCGCGATGGTGCGGCCCTTCAGCTGTCCGTAGTAGCGCAGCAGCCGCCGGACCGGCATCTTCTTATAAAGGCCGCGCTCTTCCGGCAGATAGCTGACGCGATCGCGCGCCGCCGCCGTATCGGCCGAGCCCAGCACCTCGATGGTGCCGGCGTCGGGCAGCAGGATGTGCATGATCATCCTGAGCGTCGTCGTCTTGCCGGATCCGTTCGGGCCGATGAAGCCGTAGATCGAACCCTCCGGAACGCTGAGCGTCAAGCCTTCGACTGCGGCAACGCCGTTGAACTTCTTGACGACCTCGGTCAGGCGGATGGCGGGCGTCATGCGCCGGCCATTGTATGGGTTTGACAGCTTGTGAAATATTTCACATTATAAATAGCGACTCCGTACGGTTCGTCAGCGAAGATCCGGCACTTCGATATAGGATGCGGGATTGCGACACGTGCGGACTCTCAGACGATGAGTCAGATCTTCCACCGCAGCACGAATATCTACTCCAGGCTCAGCATCCTCGGGCTGGCACTCTTCGTGGCCTTCCTGGGGTGGATCGTCGTCACCATTTCATGGTCCGGCTACGTGACCGGCCAGAGCCTCACCCGCGATCAGCCGATTCAGTTCAGTCATGCGCATCACGTCGGGTCGATGGGAATCGATTGCCGCTACTGTCATACGACGGTAGAAGAATCGGCGTTCGCCAACATCCCGCCGACCAAGACCTGCATGAACTGCCACTCGCAAATCTGGACCAACGCGCCGATTCTCGAGCCGGTACGCGCCAGCTTCCGCGAGAACCGCCCGCTCGAATGGACGCGTGTGCACGACCTACCGGATTTCGTTTACTTCAACCACAGCATTCACGTGGCCAAGGGCGTCGGCTGTGCGACCTGCCATGGTCGGGTCGATCGGATGCCGCTGATGTATCAGCAGAACAGCTTGCAGATGAGCTGGTGCCTGGATTGCCATCGCAATCCGGCGAAATTCGTGCGCCCGCGGGATCAGGTCTTCAATATGGCGTACGAGCGGCCGGCCGACGATCCCAGCATCGGCGAGCGCCTGGTGAAGGAATACAAGATTGCCGGGGTCCAGCAGCTGACCAGCTGTTCGACCTGTCACCGGTGAGGTGGCCGGTTGCCACTGGCCTGTTTTCAGTACGTCTGGAGACAAGTGCCTGTGCTGTCAGCTGGATACGGGTAACTGGTAACTGATTTTTATGGACTTTTCCGCCATCAAGTCGCGTCTGGCCGGTTCCGAAGGACGCCTGTATTGGCGCAGCCTCGGCGAGCTGTCTGACTCCGATCAGTTCCGGGACTACCTGCACCGGGAGTTTCCCGAACAGGCGTCGCAGTGGAACGATCCGAAAGGACGCCGCGAGTTCCTCAAGCTGATGAGCGCATCGCTGGCGCTTGCGGGTGTCAGCGCCTGTACCAAGCAGCCGACCGAGAAGATCATTCCGTACGTCCGCCAGCCCGAGAACCTTGTTCCGGGCCGGCCGCTGTTCTTTGCGACCGCGATCCCCTTTGGAGGCGTGGCGGCGCCGGTCCTCGTTGAAAGCCACGAGGGTCATCCGACCAAAATCGAGGGGAATCCCCAGCATCCGGCCAGTCTTGGCGCGACCGACATCTTCGCGCAGGCGGCCATTCTCAGCTTGTACGACCCCGACCGATCGCAGACGGTGTCGTATCGAAGTGAGGTCCGCAGCTGGGGAGCCTTCCTGTCGGCGATCACGGGCAGCCTCGGCGCGCAGAAGGCCAAGCAGGGCGCAGGGCTTCGCTTCCTCTCCGAAACGATCACCTCGCCGACCGTCGGCGAGCAGATCACGCTCATCCAGCGGTCCTTTCCTCCGGCGAAGTGGCACCAGTGGGATCCGGTGCCGCATGATGGCGCGCGCGCCGCCGCGGCCCAGGGTGCCGGCAGTGCGTCAGACGCGATTTATCACTTCGACAAGGCTGACGTCATCGTCACGCTCGACGCCGACTTCCTGTCGTCCGGTCCGGCGAGCGTGCGTTACTCGCGCGATTTCGCCGAGCGGCGCCGCGCCGGAGTGGACGTCGAGCACGGCAGCACCGCGGAGGCCGCGGCCATGTCGCGGCTCTACGCGATCGAAAGCACGCCGACGCTGACGGGCGCCAAAGCGGATCATCGCCTGGCGCTCCGCGCCTCCGAGATCGAAACGGCGGCACGCAGCCTCTCGGGTACCGCCGCTGTCACGTTCTCCAACGCGAGCGCACAGAAGTTCCTCGCCGCGGTCGTCAAGGACTTGCAGGCGCATCGCGGCCGGTCGCTGGTGATTGCCGGGGAGTATCAGCCGGCCGCCGTCCACCACCTCGCGCATCAACTCAACCAGTCGCTCGGCAATGTCGGGACGACGATCACCTACGCGCCGACGATGGAAGTCGGCTCGATGGACCAGACAGCGTCGCTGCGCGATTTGGCGACGGCGATGGACGCCGGGCAGGTCGAATTGCTCGTCATCCTGGGCGCGAACCCGGTGTTCACCGCGCCTGCCGATCTCAAGTTCCAGGAGCGGCTCGCCAAGGTTCCGCTCACGATCGCCCATTCGCTCTTCCCTGACGAAACCTCGACCTACTGCCACTGGAACCTGCCCGAAGCGCACGCACTCGAGAGCTGGGGCGACGCCCGCGCCTACGACGGCACCGTCACCGTCATGCAGCCGCTGATCGCGCCGCTCTACGAAGGGCGCACCGTCGTGGAAGTGCTTGCCGCGTTCGTCCCGGGACAGAACGGCAAGTCCGGCCACGATCTCGTGAAGGACTACTGGACGCGCGCGCATGCCGGCACCGTTGCGGGCTACGCGATCACCGACGCGACCGGGCAGCCGTTCAAGAGCGCCGACAGCTTCTGGAATCACGTGCTGCACGACGGCTTCGTGCCCGGAACTGCGGCGGCGGCACACAGCCTGACTTCGGGCTCCGGGCCTGCGGCTGCAGGTTTGGCGACAACGGCAAGCACCGCTCAGTCCCAAAGCCCAACGGCTAATGCCCAAAGCTTGACGCCTCACGCCCAAAGCCAGAACTCCTCCGGTCTCGAGATCATCTTCAGACCGGACCCCACCATCTGGGACGGCCGCTTTGCGAACAACGGCTGGCTGCAGGAGCTGCCGAAGCCGCTGACCAAGATCACGTGGGACCCGACCGCCTGGGTCGGCATCAAGCTGGCGGAATCGGAGGGCCTGCACGACGGCGACATCATCGAGCTCCGTTACCGCGGCAACACCGCGAAGCTGCCGGTCACGATCGTCCCCGGCCACCCGGATGGCGCGGTCACGGCGTTCTTCGGCTACGGCCGCCACCGGACCGGCCGCGTCGGCACTTCGGCAGACGAAGCGGCGAAGGACTTCAACATCTACCGCCTGCGCACGTCGGACGCGCTGTGGTTCGGCAGCGGACTCGAGATCGCGAAGACCGGCGCCCGCCACGTCATCGCCCGCACCCAGGAGCACCACTTGATGGAGGGGCGCGCGCCCGTGCGCGTGGCGACGTCCGAGGAATACAGGAAGAACCCGAAGGTCATCGAGGAGAACCGGCAGGGGGGCGAGAAGCCGCCGCGGACGCTCACGCTGATTCCCGAATGGGAATACAAGGGGCACAAGTGGGGGATGTCGATCGACCTGACCTCCTGCACCGGCTGCAGCGTCTGCACGATCGCATGCGTCGCGGAGAACAACATCCCGGTCGTCGGCAAGGACCAGGTCAATCGCGGACGCGAGATGCACTGGATCCGCGTCGATCACTACTTCTCCGGCAGCCTCGACAACCCCGAAACGGTCCACCAGCCGGTGCCGTGCATGCAGTGCGAGAACGCCCCGTGCGAGCTGGTGTGCCCGGTCGGCGCCACGGTCCACAACGCGGAAGGCCTGAACGACATGGTCTACAACCGCTGCGTCGGCACGCGCTACTGCTCGAACAACTGCCCGTACAAGGTCCGCCGCTTCAACTTCCTCCTCTACCAGGACTGGGAGACGCCGAGCCTCGAACCGCTGCGCAATCCCGACGTCACCGTCCGCAGCCGCGGCGTCATGGAGAAGTGCACCTACTGCGTGCAGCGGATCAACTACGCGCGCGTCGACGCCAAGCGGCAGGACCGCCCGATCAAGGACGGCGAGATCGTCCCGGCGTGCGCCGCGGCGTGCCCCTCGGACGCCATCGTCTTCGGGGACCTCAACGATCCGGAGAGCCGGGTGACGAAGATGAAGATGCTCGAGCGCAACTACGGTCTGCTCGAGGAACTCAACACGCGGCCGCGGACGACGTACCTCGCGGCCATCACGAACCCGAATCCCGAGCTCGAGACGCCGCGCCCGGCGGCCTCGACGGAGCACTCCTAGGTTTGGCGTACTGACATGCTGAATCCGAAAGCCGCAACCTACGAGCCCGTACCGCTAATCGAGCCGGGCCACACGCTCGCCTCGATCAGCGACAAGATCGGCGGCGTCGTCCTGTCAGGCCGCACGCCGCTGACGTGGTTCATCGTCGTCTCCGTCGGGTTCATGCTGATGGGCGGGCTCGGCATGGCGGTGACCTGGCTGCTGATCAAGGGCACCGGCATCTGGGGCGTCAACATCCCGGTCGGCTGGGGCTTCGCGATCATCAACTTCGTCTGGTGGATCGGCATCGGCCACGCCGGAACACTGATTTCCGCGATTCTCCTCCTGCTCAAGCAGGGCTGGCGCACGTCGATCAACCGCTTCGCCGAAGGCATGACCATCTTCGCGGTCATGTGCGCGGGTCTGTTCCCCCTGATCCACACCGGCCGTCCGTGGCTGGCGGCCTACTGGCTGTTCCCGTATCCGAACAGCATGGGCGTCTGGCCGCAGTTCAGAAGCCCGCTGATCTGGGACGTGTTCGCGGTCTCGACCTACTTCACCGTCTCGCTGCTGTTCTGGTACGTCGGCCTGATTCCCGACCTCGCCACGCTGCGCGACAAGGCGACGTTCAGGCCGGTCAAGATGGCGTACGGCGCGCTTGCGCTCGGCTGGCGCGGCTCGGCGCGCCACTGGCAGCGCTACGAGCACGTCTACCTTCTCCTCGCCGGGCTGTCGACGCCCCTCGTGCTGTCGGTGCACACGGTCGTGAGCTTCGATTTCGCGGTCGGCATCATCCCCGGCTGGCACGCCACGATCTTTCCCCCCTACTTCGTCGCCGGCGCCATCTACGCCGGCTTCGCCATGGTGCTGACGCTCGCGATTCCCATCCGGAAGATGTACGGCCTCGAAGACTTCATCACCATGCGGCACCTCGAGAACATGGGAAAGGTCACGCTGGTGACCGGGATGATCGTCGCGTACGGCTACATCTCGGAGGCGTTCTTCGGCTGGTACAGCGCCAACAAGTACGAGGGGTTCATGATCTGG
>JANPCT010000215.1:0-1934 GCA_031431095.1 Acidobacteriota bacterium
CGTGACCTGCTGCCGCTCGGTGAAGGTCTGGTCGTCGAGCATGTAAGCGTGGCCGCGCTCTTCCCGGAAATCCTTCGAGAACGCGTAACCCGCCCACATGACCTTCAGCCGTGGATCCTCTTCCAGCCGGGACTGCGCGACCACGGACCGCGGGTCGGCATGCGTCGGCGTGCGCGGCACGGCTTCACTGCCGCCGTAGCGGGTGCGGATCTGGTCGACCGTGCGCAGGTAGCCGTCGTACTGCAGTGGAAAGTTCTTTCCCCAGATCGCCGGATCGTCCGTCTGGTCGGTCAGCTCGACGACGCGGTAGAACGGGTTCCGCCCTTCCTGCTTGCGCTCGAAGATGTTCACCAGGAGGGCGATCGCGGCCACGGCGGCGATCGCGGCCGCAACCGCGGTGGCGATGAAGAGGGTGGTGGAACCGGGACGCTTCATCCTGTTACTCCAGGTGGCCGACCGAGCGGTGGCAGCGGACGCAGGACAGGCGCCCGGCTTCGCCGCTCGGACCTTCGATGGCGGTGACGATCTCGGCGTGGCACTTGCGGCAGGCCTTCTCCGTCACCGCCAGATCCGACGCGACGATGTGGATCTGATCAGGAAAGCGCCCCGTGGTGAACGCAAACGAATGGCGGAAGCCGTTTTCCGCCTTGACCATGTATTTGGGTACGAGCCCTGGAGGCGTGTGGCAATCGTTGCACACCGCGACCGAACGGTGTGAGCCCTTGAGCCAGCCGCTGTACTGTTCCTCCATGACGTGACAGTTCGCGCAGGCACGCGGATCGTTCGTCATGTACGCCCATCCGCGAGCGTAGAGGAAAGTGTAGCCGCCGAGCGCGAGCGCGACGCCAAGAGTCGACGCGGAGAGGACTGGGAGCAGCCGCAGCATCGCAAAATTCAGATCGCGTGTTCGATCCGTTTGCTGCAGGCCTTCGCCAGCCGAGGACTGGGCGTCACCCGGCGATTATATGTCCCGGCCGATGACCTCGTCGCGGCCATGTCGAAACAGGTTGAGCAGACGCGCTGGATGACCGAGAAACCGGTCAGCTCGACGTCCGGCGCCACATACTCAGCGCGCTTCCCGTCGTCGTTTCGTGCGCGATCGGATTGGCCTCGTTCGAGAACTGAGACGGCAGAAACACGCGCGGCCCTTCGTCGGCCCATCCGATCCTTGATGCTGCCGGTCAGATTCAGCTGCTCGGCCTTGGCGTAGACCGTCCGGGCGTGGCCACGCCATCGGTACTGGATAGCCAGCAGAGGCGAGTTGCCGACCAACCGCCTGAGGCCGGTCATGCCGGCATCCGACGCGAATACAAGGGACGCCGCGGCCTGAGCCGTTGTCGAAACTGCGGCCGCGCCGCGATCCGCAGCGCACGCCGCCACGCCTCGTAGCCGTAGAATTCCAGGCCGCGTGGCGCGAGCATCGCCGCGTCATCCGGGTTCACTACCAGGCTGACCTCGATGTTCGGCGCCAGCCCGATCGGGATCCGGTGCCGGCGGCACGCGTCGTACATGGCCGCCATCACGGTCCGCATCTCGCCGTAGTTTGGCGGTGGGCACTCCGCCATGTCCGATCCAACGGTCGGGCGACAGATGCAGACCGTCGGGTACGCGCCGGCGGCGGCGATCCGTTCGTTTCCGTCGATGGTGCGTTCGACCGGTTCGATCCCGGCGATCAGCTCGCCCGACACCGCGCCGCGCGGCAGTCGCGCGGCACAGTACTCCATCGCCTGGAAGAAGAGATCGTGACCGAGCGTCCGCGCCTTACCCGGGCAGACGCGCGCGAACCATTCCCGATCCATCAACTCGATACAGAAGGAAAAGTGATCGACGCCAAGTTCGATGAGGCGATCGTACCTGGAGAGCTGCCGCTCCGGGGTGAGCTGCACGCCGACGAGCATCCCGACTTCCTGCTTGATGGCGGCGACGAACGGCTC
>JANPCT010000216.1:0-1762 GCA_031431095.1 Acidobacteriota bacterium
CCATCGCTACTTCAGCGTCGTCGAGAATCGACGCGTGTCGTCGGGCAAGACGGCGCAGCGGACGGTCCTGTATTTGGGCGAGATCAACGACAGCCAGGCCGCAGCGTGGCGCACGACCTTGGAGGTGTTCGACGAAGACACGCAGCGCCACCGGACGATGAGTCTGTTTCCGGATGATCGCGAGGTGCCCGTCGACGCGCTGGATAGTCTGCGCGTGAAGCTGAGTGGGTTGGAGCTGCGACGCCCGCGGGCGTTCGGGAACTGCTGGTTGGCGTGCGAAGTGTGGCGCGAGTTGGGGCTGGAGGCGTTCTGGCAGCAGCGTTTGCCCGACGGGCGCGAAGCGGTGAGTTGGGAGAAGGTGCTGCGCTTGCTCGTGGTCAATCGGTGGATCGCGCCGGGCAGTGAGTGGCAGGTGCATCGGCGCTGGTTTCTCGACAGCGCGATGGACGCCTTGCTGGACGTCGACTTTGCCGTGGCGGAGAAGGATCGGTTGTATCGGTGCCTCGATCGTCTGCTGGCGCACAAAACCGATCTCTTCGTGTGGCTGAAGCAGAAATGGGCGGACCTGTTTCACGCCGAGTTCGACGTGCTGCTCTACGATCTGACGAGTACGTACTTCGAAGGCGAGATGGCCGACAACCCGAAAGCCAAGCGTGGGTACAGTCGGGACGGGCGCCCCGACTGCCTCCAAGTGGTGATCGCGTTGGTGATCACGACGGACGGGTTTCCGTTGGCGTACGAGGTCCTGAGCGGCAATACGTCGGACCGCACGACGCTGCGGGGCTTCTTGGACCGCATCGAAGCCACCTATGGGAAGGCGAAGCGGCTGTGGGTGATGGATCGTGGGATCCCGAGCGAGGCCCTCCTGGCCGAGATGCGAGACCCCGCCCGGCAGGTGTCCTATCTGGTGGGGACACCCAAGAGCAAGATCACCCAGTACGAACAGAAATGGCTCGACGTACCGTGGCAGCAGGTACGCGCGTCGGTGGACGTGAAGCTGTTCGAAGACGACGGCGAACTCTACGTGCTCGCCAAGAGCACCGGTCGACAAGCGAAAGAAACGGCGATGCGCCGGAAACGTCTCGTGCGCCTGCTCCGCAAACTGCGGGCGATGCGACACCGTCTGCCGACCCGCGATCAACTGCTGATGCGTCTGGGCGCGGCCAAAACGGAGGCGGGCCGGGCGTATGGCTTTGTCGAGATCGACGTGCCCGGCCCAGGGCAGCCCGTGACGCGCGCGGCGTTTCAGTTTCGGGTCAACAAGGCGAAACTCGCCGCCGCGCAATTGCGCGACGGCCACTACGTACTCCGCTCGAACCTGACGGGCGAGGATCCGGGCGTGCTGTGGACGCGCTATGTGCAGCTGACACAGATCGAGGCGGCCTTCCGATCGCTCAAGAGCGATCTGCGCATTCGGCCGATCCATCATCAGCTCGAACATCGCGCCGACGCGCACATCCTGATTGCGTTCTTGGCCTACTGTCTCCAGGTCACCCTGAAGCACCGGTTGCGCGCGCAGGCGCCTGGGTTGACCCCGGCGGCGGTGATGGCCCAACTGGCGACAATTCAACTGATCGACGTCCACATCCCGACCGTCGATGACCGCTGGTTGATCCTGCCGCGCTACACCCAGCCCGACGCCGACACGCAGATGTTGCTCCACCACCTGCACCTCGCGTTGCCCGCGCAACCGCCCCCGCGCATTCGCGCTGTCCCCGAGCCTGCGTCCGCCGCCGGCGTCTCGACCCCATAGCCGACGTGG
>JANPCT010000217.1:0-2279 GCA_031431095.1 Acidobacteriota bacterium
CGGGATTTTTGTGCAGCACGTAATAGTTGGCGGCACCGTTCGACAGCGCGTTGCCCGACGCCGTCAGGATCTCGCGCGCCATCCGGTCCCAGGGCTTGTTGGCGGCGACGCTGGCGCGGATCCAGTCGTGATACGCCCACATGGCATTCGACTGCAGGCTCTTGCTCGACACGAGCAGCAGGTCGGACCACTTGTAGGCCCAGTAGTCGACGAACTCCGATCGCTCGATCAGCGCGTCAATCAGCCGGGCGCGCTTGTCGGCGCGGGTATCGGCGAGAAACGTCCGGACCTCGCCGGGCTCCGGCAGGATGCCCGCGGCATCGAGATAGACGCGCCGGATGAATTCGGCGTCGGACGACAGCGCCGACGGCTCGATATTGAGTTCCTGCAGCTTCCGCAGCACCGCATCGTCGATGAAATTGGCGCGCGGCGCACGCGCGTACACCGTCGGATCGATATGAGCGGGAAACGGCGAGGCGATCCGCGCGGTGACGAGGCGGCTCAGATACCACGCCGAAATCGCCGCCTCGCCCGTCCCCTGCACCTTCACGACGCCGTCGACACCCACGGTGGCGACGGCGCCTTCGTTGGTCGTGAACTTCGCCCAGCGCGTGACGTCTTCGGCATGGCCGTCCGAGAAACGGGCGCGCACGACCAGCGGCTGCTCGTCGCCCGCCTTCAACCGCGCCGCGGGCGGGAACACCTCGAGGTGCGTCATGGTCGGGTCCGAATCGGACGGCGCGGGAGTTCCCGCGGCGATCCATTGCGCGAGGACCTGGTACTCGGGGGAGCCCGTGGCGAACCGCTTGCCGCCGCCGTGCGACACCGCGAGTGTCGGCTTGAGCAGCATGAGGCTTCTGGCCGGCTCCACCGGGTTGACACGACGGCCCGTGGCCTGCCGCGTCAACGTCAGGTAGTCGGCTTCCGGATCGTAGCCGCGCAGCGTCAGCTTGAAACCGTTCTTGCCTGCGAGCGTGCCGTGGCACGGCCCGGAGTTGCACCCGACCCTGGTGAGGACCGGCATCACATGGTTGCGGAAGGTCAGCGGATACGCCGCGGACGCGCGCTCGACCTCGACCATCGTGGACGCGCGCCTGGCACCGTCGCGAATCGTGATGAACGCACGGCCGTCTCTCACGGCCGTCACGACACCCGCGTCGTCGACCGTCGCAACGTTCGGGTTCGACGAGGCGAACGTGCTGCTTTTTGTGCGGCTGCCGACGTAGCTGTCGCCGACGCGAGCTTCCACGACGAGCTGCTGATGGCTGCCCTGTCCACGCAGGACGATCGCGTCGGGCAGCACGGCGGCCAGCGGCCAGCGTCGCGATTTCAGCATGGACACCTCCCGCCGGCGGGCGATCAGAAGAGCTCCTTGATGGGTGCATGGCCGTAGTCGACGACCGGAACGGGTCGATTCGCCGCGCCGATAATCGGCGTCTCGACGTCGATGCCGAGCGCCTTGTAGATCGTGGCGGCCACATCCGGGGGCGCGATCGGCCGGTCGCGCGGATATCCGCCGATCTCGTCGGACGCGCCGATGACCTGGCCGCCTTTGATGCCCCCGCCGCCCATCAGGATCGTCCAGCAGTTGGTCCAGTGATCGCGGCCGCCGGCGGGGTTGACCTTCGGAGTGCGGCCGAATTCCCCCATCGCCAGTACGAGCGTGTTCTGGAGGAGGCCGCGGTCGTGCAGATCCTCGAGCAGCGAACTGTAGGCGTGGTCGAACATCGGCCCGACGAGATCCCGGTAGCAGCTGATGGGACTGAACGGCGCCGAGCCGTGGATGTCCCACGTGATCTCGTTGAACACCGTCTCGAACATGTTGACGGTGACGAAGCGCACATCGCGCTCGACCATCCGGCGCGCCAGCAGGCAGCTCATGCCGAAACGGTTGCGGCCGTAGCGCTCCTTCGTCGCGTCGCTCTCCTGTGACAGATCGAACGCCTCTCGCGTCGACTGCGACGACATCATGCGATAGGCCGACTGAAAGTTGCTGTCGAGCAGCCGCGCGTCGGGCACCGACTCGAGGTGCGAGACCGCCTTGTCGACCAGCTGGCGCATGGACGAACGTCCGTCGACGCGCAGCGGCGGCAGGTAATCCGGCGAGACCAGGTCGGGAACCTGGAAGTCGGGGTCCGACGGGTCGGCGTTCAGCACGAACGGGTCGTAGGTCTTGCCGAGAAAACCCGCGTTCTGGTGTTCACGTATGCCTCCCTCCCTCACGGCTCCGCGCGCCCGTCTCGCGTGGCGTCTCAGCGGTTTCGTCACGAATTCTCGTG
>JANPCT010000218.1:0-1550 GCA_031431095.1 Acidobacteriota bacterium
ACTTCAAGGTCGTGCCGCCCGACACCGGCATCGTGCACCAGGTCAATCTCGAGTATCTCGCGCGGGTGATCTTCAGCGAGCAGGCGGGCGGCGAGATCGTGGCCTACCCCGATACGCTCGTCGGCACCGACTCGCACACGACGATGGTCAATGGCCTCGGCGTCGTCGGATGGGGCGTCGGCGGGATCGAAGCCGAGGCGGCGATGCTCGGGCAGCCGATCTCGATGCTGATCCCGGAAGTGGTCGGCTTTCGCCTGATCAACCGCCTCCCCGAAGGGGCGACCGCGACCGACCTGGTGCTGACCATCACCGAGCGTCTCCGCAAGCTCGGCGTGGTCGGCAAGTTCGTCGAGTTCTACGGGCCGGGCCTCGAGTTCCTGACCATCGCCGATCGCGCGACGCTCGGCAACATGTCTCCGGAATACGGCGCCACGATTGCGATCTGTCCCATTGACGACATGACCCTCGACTACCTGCGGCTGACGGCCCGTGACGATGCGCGCGTGCAGCTTGTCGAGGCCTACGCCAAGGAGCAGGGATTGTTCCGCACGGCGGCGTCCCCCGATCCGATCTACACGCAGTCGATCGAGCTCGATCTCACCACCATCGAGCCCAGCCTCGCCGGGCCGAAACGGCCGCAGGATCGCGTGTCGCTGAAACAGTCGAAACTGAAGTTCCAGCACGCGCTCGAGTTGATGCTCGCGGAGCGCAAGGCCAAGCCGGCGAAGGAGAAGCCGGGCGAAACGAGTACCCCCGGCGAAACCAAGACCGTCACCGCCGGCGCTCCCGTGGCCGTGGCGCATTCCGAGAGCGAGGCGCCCGGCATGGACGGCCTCGACCATGGCGCGGTTGTCGTCGCCGCCATTACCAGCTGCACCAACACTTCGAATCCGAGCGTGATGATTGGCGCCGGCCTGCTCGCCCGCAACGCGGTTCAGCGCGGCCTGACCTCGAAACCCTGGGTGAAGACGAGCCTCGCGCCCGGTTCGCTCGTGGTCACCGAATACCTGCGCGCGGCCAACCTGATGGAGCCGCTCGCGGAGCTCGGATTCAACCTGGTGGGGTACGGCTGCACCACGTGCATCGGCAACAGCGGGCCGCTGCCCGAGCCGGTCTCCACCATCGTCAAAGAGAAGAACCTGGTCGTGGCGTCCGTCCTGTCGGGCAACCGCAACTTCGAAGGTCGCATCCAGTCGCAGGTGCGGGCGAACTACCTCGCGTCGCCGCCGCTCGTGGTCGCCTACGCGCTTGCCGGAAAGATGCAGATCGACCTCACCTGCGAGCCGCTCGGCACCGGCCGCAACGGTGAGCCGGTGTACTTGCGCGACATCTGGCCGTCGGAGCGCGAAATCCAGTCGACGATGTTGAGCTCGGTGCGCCGGGAGATGTTCGAGGAGCAGTACTCGCGCGTCTTCGACGGCGACGAACGTTGGCGCTCGCTGCCCGTCCCCGTAGGGGAGCGCTTCGCGTGGGACGAGACCTCGACGTACATCCGCAATCCTCCGTTCTTCGACGGCGTCACCCTCGACCCGATCGCGCCGATCGACATC
>JANPCT010000219.1:0-2497 GCA_031431095.1 Acidobacteriota bacterium
CGGGACCACGGCCGCCAGTTGCCGCACCGACTGCTCTATCGACGGCTGCTCGATGCCGTCGCGGCGGGCGGCAATCGACTGTTCGAGCGTATCGACACCGCGAATGAGCGCGTCGATGCCGGCGACGGTGAGCTGTACCTCACGCTGCCGCAAGGCGCGGAGATAGCTCTCCATGTGATGCGCGAGCATCTCCGCTTCGCGCAGCTCCACCATCCCTGAAATGCCCTTGATCGAATGGAAGCTGCGGAAAAGCTCGGCGAGCGCCTGCGGGTCGACCAGTTGCTCGCCGGCGCGCGCATCCATGGCCAGGAGCAGGCGCCGGATCGTGGCCAGGTGCTCCTCGCACTCCACGAAGTAGTCGTCCATGAAGCCGGCGAGGAAATCGTCGTCAACCATTCGCGTCGGATCCGGGTGCGACCACACGCGTGCCTTCGACGAGAGCGCGCGCCTGGCCGGCAAGTGCGTGCGGAGCGAACGGCTTGGTGAGGTAGAGAGACGCGCCTGCGGCAAGCGCGGCGGCACGACTGGGCTCGTCGCCGCGCGTCGTCAGAACGATCACCGGGAGCTGCCGGAAGGCGTGCTGGGCGCGCACGAACTTGAGGACCTCGAGGCCGTGCATGTCCGGCATGTTGAGATCGAGGACCATCAGCGCCACGGGACCGAGCGCGAGCCGCTCGATGGCTTCGAGACCGCTGGCCGCTTCCGCAAATCCTCCGGCGCAGACATCCCGCAAAGACGCCATCACCATGCGGCGCATCGTCGGAGAGTCGTCGACGATCAGGGTTCGGTGCATAGGCCAACCCCCATTATCGTCCCGATCTCCGGAGCCGGGCAGCCGGGGGCTGCCCGGAATTGCATCCTTCTTAAATGATGAGGTGGCTGACGGAACGGCCGGCGGAAAGCGGGACGACCTGGCTGGCGAGATCTTCCGGGAGTACAGGTTTGAGGAGTACCAAATCGAAGAGGCGGGCGGCGAGTTCCTTTGCCTCCCCATCGAAACTGCGCCCGCTGACCAGGACCAAGGCGATGTCGGAGGTTCTGGCAGAGCTGCGCAGGGCCTCGGCGAGGCTGAAGCCGTCGCCTCCTGGCAGCATGTAATCGGTGATCACGACATCCGGGAGTTCATCGGCGGTTTGAGTGAGCGCCGCCGGGACCGAGCCGGCGAGGCGGACGCGATAGCCATGGCCCTCGAGACACCAGGCGTACATCTCCCTTGTATCGACGTCGTCGTCGACCACGAGTGCGAGGGGAGCGGCTGGCACGGTCTGGTGATTATAGCTGCGCTTGGGTCGTCTGTGCGGCCCGACAGTACTAATTCATTACCGTTAAGCAGTCGCCACATGCTCTCCAGCCCGTCTGAACACCCGGCATTCGCTTGATCCGAGCGGCACAGCCCTTGATGAGAACTCGTCGGCGACATGGACACGGCTGACACTTCAAGAGGCGAATCGGAGACTCGAAATACCGCAGATCTGCGCGATTGGGTCCAGTCCCGCCTGAATCTTGACAAAGATGGGGCCACGGAACTGCTGAGACGGGTGGAGCAGGTGGTCCGGAGGCAGCGCCAGCTGGTCGAAGAGTCCAAGCACGACGCGATTCGGGCGCTGTCCGAGGGGTTCGCAGCCAAGATGGAACGGCTGCAGCGCCAGCTGACCGAGAAAGATGTCACCGTCAGCAACATTGCCCGCTATTTCGAGGACGTAGTCGCCGAGTTGACGGACAAAAGTCATCGCGACCCGAAGACGAAGCTGCTCAACTTCGACTGGTTCATGGAGCGCGTCGAATCCTTCCTCGCCGTGGAGCAGCGCGTCCGATGGTGCGGGGTCGGCGTCGTCGATATCAACAGCTTCAAGTGGTATAACGACAACCTGGGGCATGCCATCGGCGACCGGATCATCGAGGGTGTCGCCCAGATCCTCGCTGACCAGATCCGCTCGCAGGATTTTCTGGCGATGGAACGGTCCGTCGAGGGAAGGGACCTGCACGCGCGCTTTGGGGGAGACGAGTTCTGCTTTTTGATACCGGACCTGCCAGGTGCGGAGCAGGCGATTCACATCGCCGCGCGTTTCAAGGATGCCGTCGAATCGCACGACTGGTCGAGGGAGGACCGCCGCCTGGCTAATCGGCCAGTGAAAGTCGACGTTGGTGTCGTTTGCCTGCGACTCGGGCCGGTCGCGGAGCGCCGCGGCGTGGCGCGCAGACTCGCGGCGGAATTGATTCAGCACGCCGACAAATTGATGTACGACGCGAAGGGCATCCGGTCGGCGGAGGTGCACACCGCGTCGGTGCGCGTGGTGGACGGTCGGCTGTGCAGCGTCACCTCGCGCGCGACGGCGACCGGTTGAGGTCGTGCTACACTTGAGGGCTTGGCCCCAGTCGGTACGGCGGCCCGTGCTTATGGTGGGTGTAGCTCAAAGGTAGAGCACCGGACTGTGGCTCCGGACGTTGCGGGTTCGAGTCCCGTCATCCACCCCACCCCATCACTATCCTCTGGCAT
>JANPCT010000220.1:0-1789 GCA_031431095.1 Acidobacteriota bacterium
AGGTTGGCGTGCACCCGGCTGCGGTAGACCGCGCGCACCAGCCGGCTGTCGAAGCGGCGCCGGTAGAACAGCTCCCGCTGCTCGAGATCGAACGCCGTCTTCAGGACCTCCAGCGTGCCATCGGTCGATCCGTCGTTGACGACGATGATTTCGAACTCGGGGTAGTCGAGCGCCAGCAGCGACCTGACGGAGGCCTCGATCACCACCTCCTCGTTGTAGCCTGGCGCGATCACGCTGACCGGAATGGTGAAGTGGCTGTCCGAGATCGCGCCGTAGTCCTCGCTGCGAGCCTGGTAGGCCAGCCGCGCGTGCTCGAGCCCTGAACCGGCGAGCATCAGCGCGAAGGCGGCGTACACGGCCAGCAAATAGACGAAGCAGGCCCAGACGATGACGACAACGATGGTGTGCATGCGGACTCAGTATTCTGCGGAGAGCCGCACCGTTGTCAGCAGCGCCCGGGCGCGGGCCTGAGCCGACGGCGGCAGCCGCTGCAGCACGCCGTCCGACATCCGCAGGCCGCCGGCGCTGGCGAGCTTCTCGAGCAGCACCAGACGCTGCGGGTCCGACGGCCCGCTGGCCTCGAGCGTCAGCAGCCGCTCGAAGCCGCCGGTATTCTGCAGCACTTCCGCGGCGCCATTGCGCGCGAAGGCATCGGGATGCGACAGGTACGGGATCACGGCGTGCTCGATGTCCGCCCCGGCGCGTTCCAGCGCCTCCTTGACGGCGGTGCGCACCCACCAGTCGCGATCGCTCAGCAGCGGAATGACGGAGGTCAGCGTCGCCCGCGACCCCAGCGCGGCGCTCGCCCGTACTGCGTACGCTCGTACATAGGGCACCGGATCGCCCAGGCAGCGCCTGGCGGTCTCCGCGGCGCTTGCCGTGCCCATCCTGCTGAGGGCGTAGAGCCCCGCCTTTCGTACCATCGGGTTCGGGTCGGTCGTCAGCGCCTCGATCAAGCCGCTCATCCCCGGCATCTCATGGCGGCGGATCAGCATCGCGCTCCAATACCGCACCTGCGCATCGTCGGACGACAGCAGCGGCACCAGCAGGTCGCCGATATCCGCGGCGGAGCGCTCGAGCGCCGTAGCCACGCGGGAGCGGGGATAGCGGCCGGTCGTGAGCGCCTCGACGAGGAGCTCGCCCGCCCGCCGGTCCTCGAGCTCGCCGAGCAGCGCGACGGTGGCGCCGGCGACCTCACGGCTCGAGTCGTTCAGCGCGGTCCGCAGCAGGCGCCAGCTGTCGACATGCCGGGTGAGCGCCAGGGCGCGGAGCGCGGCAATGCGGCGGGAGCCGCGGGCGCGACCGCGGGCCACGACGGCGGCCAGGCGATCCGGCCCCAGCCGGCGGACGAGCGCTTCGGCGATGATCTGGTGCACGCGCCGCGGCACCGAGGAATCCGAGCCCAGCGCCCAGAGGAGTGGCAGCGGCGCGCATGAGACGGCGGCTGCGATCCCGTCCTGGCCCGCGGCGCCAGCCGCGAGTCCGGCCTCGACGGCGTCCAGCAACCGCCGCTGCCGCTCGAAGCCGAGCCGGCGGACGATGACCACGAGCGCCGTCAGCGCGTAGATGACGCCGGCGGCCACGCTCGTCCACCAGAGCGAACCGGCGCGCAGGACGCCCATACTCAGAACGTCCGCTCGTAGCCGATCGACAGGGATCGGTATTCGAAGGCGGGGTCCTCGTGGGCGCGAACGCCGCCGAGCGCGATGAAGTCGCGGCTGGTGAGCCCGACGCGCACACGGGCGAAGCTGGCGTGTGAGTGGGAGGCCCCGGTCGGCAGCGAGGCGAT
>JANPCT010000221.1:0-2493 GCA_031431095.1 Acidobacteriota bacterium
TCATCGCATTGCGATCGAGGATCGGCGTCAGATCCTCCTGCTCCGCGATGGGATAGCCTTCTTCGGATGGGAAGCTGTGCGCGACGGCGATCCCTTCGCGGTTGACGATCGCGGCGTAGGTGACGTTGGGAGAATAGGCGACGCTGGATTGCAGCAGCGAGCGGATGCCGCCGTCGGCGCGGAGCGCGGCGTAGGGATCCTTCTCCGCCAGCACGACCTCGCGCGCGCGCTGGAAGATCGCCTGCCGCAGCAGCTCGCCGCGCGCTTCCGTTTCCTGCAGGCTGAGACGCGCGAGCGTCGCCAGGTGGTACGCCGAGAGCAGCGTCACGATCAGGACGACGAGCGTCGTGACACCAGCGACTTGCCGCCCTTTGATCGACATGGCGTAGCCGATGGTCGGCTATCGGCAGCGGGTCATGATTCCCGCGTCGCCGACGCTCAACTACCGGAACTGCCCCCCTCGCCCTTCATCCGATTCAGCTTGTTGTGCAGCGTCTTCAGGCTGATGCCCAGGACCTCGGCGGCGCGCGTCTTGTTGTTGTGCATGTGATCGAGCGTCAGCAGGATCAGGCGGCGCTCGGCCTCGTCCACGGTCATCCCGGCCGTCAGCGTCAGCGTCGGCAGCGTCGCTTCCCCTCGTGTCACGAGCAGCGGCGGCAGGTTGCGCACGCCGACGAACTCCGTGTCGGTCAGGATCGTCGCGCGCTCGATGACATTGCGCAGCTCGCGGATGTTGCCAGGCCACGGATACTGCTCGAGGATCTGCATCGCCTCCTGGTCCACGCCGCGGATGGCCTTCTCGTTCGTGGCATTGAACTCGTTCAGGAAACGGTGGATCAGCAGCGGCACGTCCTCGCGGCGGTCGCGCAGCGGAGGAATCTCGATGGCGAAGACATTGAGGCGGTAATAGAGATCCTCGCGCAGCCTGCCGGTGCGAACCGCCTCGGTGGGATTCTGGTTGGTCGCGGCGATCACCCGGACGTCGACGGTCTGCTCCTGGCGGCCGCCCAGCCGCCGGAAGCTGCGCTCCTGCAGCACGCGAAGCAGCTTGACCTGGGTCGCCGGCTGCATCTCGGCAATCTCGTCGAGGAACAGCGTGCCGCGATGCGCCAGCTCGAAGACACCGGTCCGGCGATCGTGCGCGCCGGTGAACGCCCCTTTTTCGTGACCGAAGATCTCACTCTCGAGGAGCGTCTCCGGGATCGCGGCGCAGTTGATCGCGACGAACGGAAACGACGACCGCGGGCTCAGCTCGTGAATCGTCTGCGCGACGAGCTCCTTGCCCGTGCCCGACTCGCCCCAGATCAGGACGGACGCATTGGTCGGCGCCGCCTGTTCGACGACGCGGTAGATGGCGCGGATGCTCGGGCTGTTGCCGATGATGCGGCCGAAACTTCCCTGCTCGCGCAACTGGCGCCGCAGCGTCTTCACTTCCCGCAGCGTTTCCTGCCGCTCGACCGCCTTCTGCAGCAGGATGCGCAGACGCGCCGGGTCCACCGGCTTGCTCAGATAATCGTAGGCGCCTTCCTTGATCGCCTCCACCGCGGACTCCACGGTCCCCTGCGCGGTCAGCAGGATCAGCGTCAGATCAGAGAGCTGGTCCTTTAGCGCGCGCAGCAGCTCGAGCCCGCCCATCCGCGGCATGACGAGATCCGAGACGATGATGGCGGGGCGGAAGGTGGTGATCTTCTCCATCGCCTCCTCGCCGTTCGACGCCTGTTCGGTGTTGAAGCCCCACGCACCCACCAGCTCGGTCAGCCCGACACGCGTGGCCGGATCGTCCTCGACGATGAGGACGCGTTCTCCAGCCTGGGCCCGATCGTGGATGGCCTCGGCGACGTGTTCGTTTTCAGTCGGCGTAGACACTAGGCGAAGTTTAGCATGTAGTTTTTACAGTATGGTTCAGCTTAGCCCATCTTTATGCCTGCAATCGCCCGGGTACGGCCGTTGCAGCCACTGAGCTCGAGGATATGGATATGAATAAACTAATTACTGGCGCGTGCGCGATCGCTTTGACCGCCGCGTGCTCCGGAACCCCTGCGGCGCAGGGCGCGAACCAGCTGACCGCCGCGCCCCCTTCCACGGCGGCGGCCGCGGACGGCACACCGAGTAGGCCGGTAGCCGAAGCCCCAGTGTCGCCGGCCGAAACACAGACGTCGGCCACACCTGCCGGAAACCCGGTCAACGGCGTGGTCAAGGACTCGACAAATCCGATAAAGAGGATGTTCGGAGGCGGCCCCGAGTACCGCGAGATGACCTTGCCCGCGGGGACGCTGCTGCCGGTCGATCTGGAGACCGCCGTGGGCTCCGACACCAGCCGCGTCGAACAGGCGGTGTCGGGACGTCTGCGCCGCGCCGTCATGCTCCAGGGGATCGAAGTCATTCCCGCCGGCACGCCGGTGAGCGGCAACGTCACCGCCGTCAGGCGTCCCGGTAAGGTCAAGGGTCGCGCGATGATCGCCATGCGCTTCACCCGTCTCGACACGCCTGGCA
>JANPCT010000222.1:0-3195 GCA_031431095.1 Acidobacteriota bacterium
CTTCTGCAACGCGTCGCCGAGGTTCGCGTAGGGTTCCGCTTCGTTCGGTGCCAGCTCGATCGCGCGCTGATAGTCGGCCACCGCTTGCACGTGTTCACCGCGCCAATAGTGAATCGTTCCCATGTTCGAATACATCGCCCATGTCGGCCGGATGGCCGCGGCCTTCTCGTAGTTCGCCAGCGCTTCGTCGATGAGTCCCGCCGCTTGAAGTGCGGTGCCGAGCCGCTGGTATCCCCGGGCGCTGTCCGGCTGCAATTCAGTGAGGCGGCGGTAGGCGTTGACGGCGCCGTCGAGGCGTCCCGCGCGCAGCAGCGCGTCCCCCAGCTGCGCGTGGTTGCGCCAGTAGTTCGGCCGAAGAGCAATTGCCGCGGTTGCTTCCGCGACGGCCGCGTCCCACTCGCCCTTGTCGACGTGAATCGCAGACAGCACCAGATGCGCGTTGTCGTTGCGCGGCTGCAGCGCGAGCACCTGACGGAGTTCCTCGCTCGCCTTGGCGCTATCGCCAAGCCCCTGGTACATCACCGCCAGCGCCATCCGCACCTCGGGCTGCGCCGGATCGATGCGCAGGGCCTCGAGGTTGGCGGCTTGCGCCTTCGTCGTCCACGTCGAGTCTTTCGTCTCGCGGAACTGGGCCCAGTAGGCCTCGCCGAGGGCGGCGTAGGCGAGGGCGAACTGCTGGTCCCTTCTCGTCGCGCTCAGCAGCAAGTCGATGGCGTGATTGAGACTGCCAGGCACATCCGGACGCTCGAGGAAAACCTTCGCCTGGGCGTAATCGGCAAAGGCGTCCTGGTCCAACGTCGGTGGCCGCGCCTCCGGGCTGGCGCCGACGTTCAGCGCACCTGCGCGGGTGAGCGCCGCCGTCAGCCCCTCGGCGACGGCGCGGTGCAGGTCGAACAGCCGGCTCGCATCGCCTGTGTAGGTTCCGGCGGGGTGCTGGCGGCCGTCATCGCCGACGAGCGAGAGGGTGACGTCGAGCGAATTGCCGCTGCGCTGCAGAGTTCCCTCGATGACGAACGTTGCGCCAAGCGTCTTTGCGACCGGCTCTCCCGGGCGCCTCGATCGCAACGCCTCGCGCGACTCATCGAGCGGCAGCACGCGCAGCGCGCGAACCGATGAGAGCCGTCGGGCGACGGCATCGGTGAGCCCCACGGCCAGAGGGTCGTTCGCCGCGTCGCCCGATTGATTTCGGAAGGGGAGTATGCCGATGGCCGACGCGTGCGCCGACACCGAGGTTGTCCACGGCTGCGCCCACAGCAGCCATGCGACTGCCGTACCGACTGCCAGGACGGCGCCGGCGATGATCGCCCAGCGCAGCGGGTTACTCCGATGCGCCACCTGCGAGAAGCGTCCTGTCTTCGCCTCGCTGAGATCGCGCACGGCATGACGAAGCGTCGAGCCGATTTCGCGCGCCGTCGCAAAGCGGTCATCGGGGTCTCGCGCAAGCGCGCGGGCAACGGCGTCACTCACCAATGCGGGCACATGCGGGGCCAGCGAGCGAACCTGCGGCGCGTGTCCGTCGAGCACCGCCAGTGCGTGCGCGGCGACGCCGGCTCGCTGGAAGGGCCGCTGTCCGCTGAGCATCTCGAACAGCACCAGCCCGAGCCCATAGACGTCGGTGCGCTGGTCGCCGCGCCCACCGGCCAGCTGCTCGGGCGCCATGTAGGCAGGCGTGCCGACAATCTGCGGCCCGCCCGTCATCGTCGCCGTGGCGTCGCCCGCCTCGTCCACCGATCTCGCGATGCCGAAGTCGAGGATCTTGGCCTTGCCGTCCGGAGTGAGGTGGATGTTGGCGGGCTTGAGATCGCGGTGGATGATGCCGTGCGCGTGGGCGTCGGCAAGCGCGTCGGCGATCTGCACGGCATACGCGAGCGCCTCGTCGAGCGGCAGGGCGCCGCGCCGCAGCCGCGACGCGAGTG
Organism: Acidobacteriota bacterium; assembly: GCA_031431095.1. Classification (GTDB taxonomy): domain Bacteria; phylum Acidobacteriota; class Vicinamibacteria; order Vicinamibacterales; family 2-12-FULL-66-21; genus JAICSD01. The sequence continues at coordinate 1,917 of JANPCT010000222.1, forward strand.
TCTCGCCGGGCACGTATTCCATGACGATGACGAGGCCGCCCGGCGTCTCGAGCACGTCGTAGATCGTCGCGATGTTTGGATGCGACAGGGCCGCGGCGGCCCGCGCTTCACGAAGCACGCGCCGGCGCGCGACGTCACTTCCTGATGTCCTGTCGGAGAGTTGCTTGAGCGCAACCTCGCGTCCGAGCCGCGTATCGCGCGCGCGGTAGACCTCGCCCATGCCGCCGGCGCCCAGCCGGTCGACGACGGTGTAGGGGCCAACCTCGTCCCCGGGGTTCACGATAGGAACCTACTGCCCGCCCGCCTGTGCGTCAATAAATAACCACTTGCTATTTCCTGGAATCTCGCGTAGGCTGCTTGTTCGCGTGCGATCTGAGCCAGCCTAGCAATACCCAGCGCTGACCGATCTTCGGGTGGCGTAGGGGATTCAAGAAAGTCTTCTCCCTCCCAACGCGAATCGCGTATCAACCCTCTTTCTTTGAGAAACGGCTATGGCAGCACCGATGAACGGAACGATCAAGCGACTCGTCAGCGACAAGGGCTTCGGATTCATCCTCGCGGATGACGGCAACGAATACTTCTTCCACAACTCGGCGTGCCAGGGCACGCGCTTCGACGAGCTGCGTGAAGGACAGGCCGTGACCTTCGAGAAGGGTCAGGGTCCCAAGGGTCCCCGCGGCGAGAACGTCCGGGTTCAGTAATTTCTCAGGGCCGCCGGCGCCTCGTGGCGGCGGCGGCTCAATCCGGACACCCGGGACCGGGGATCCCGCGTGTAGATCATTCGCTCTCCCATCCCCAGCATGTTCTGGCCGCGCCGCTCCTGCTGTTGCCGCTTGACGTGTGCCTCCCGGTTGTAGCTCCTCATGACGACTGACGCGCTGACGCTGCTCGCGACCCGCGAGCGATTCTCGGAGTTCCTCCACCGGGATTGGCGGCGCGCGACCGACGACCGCGCCTCGATCGCCCTCCTGATGATCGACGTGGACTTCTTCAAGCCCTTCAACGACCTGCGCGGTCAGCCGGCGGGTGACGAGTGCCTCCGCCGCGTCGCGGCCGTCATCGCCGGCCGCGTCAAGCGGGCGTCGGATCTGGCGGCCCGCTACGGCGGCGAGGAATTCGCCGTGGTCCTGTCGGATGCGGAGGAAGACGGCGCCCTGAGCGTGGCGCAGTGGATCCGCCTCGAGATCGAGAAGCAGCAGATCCCGCACGGCGCCTCGAGCGTCAGCGACTACGTGACCGTCAGCATCGGCGTGGCGGTATCGGCCCCCATGCCGGGCGG
>JANPCT010000223.1:0-3949 GCA_031431095.1 Acidobacteriota bacterium
GACGCGCTCAAGCAGCTCGGGCACGAGGACATCGCGCCCGATGTCGCGGTCGGCACGCTGTCGGTCGCCGCGCAGCAGCTCGTCGAAATCGCCCGCGCGCTTGCCGTGGGCTGCCGGGTCCTCGTGCTCGACGAACCCACGAGCAGCCTTGGCGCCGACGATGTGCGCCACCTGTTTGCGTTGCTCGGCCGGCTCAAGGAGCGAGGACACGCGATCGTGTATATCTCCCACTTCATCGAGGAGATCAAGTCGATCACCGATCGCTTCGTCGTCCTGCGTGACGGGCGGAATGCGGGGGCGGGGGCCACCGCCGACGCCACCCACGACTCCATCGTCCGCGCGATGGTGGGCAGTGCGCCCGGCGATCTGTTCCCGCGCAGTCCGCGCCGGCCCGGCGAAGCGATCGTGGAGCTTGGCACGGTGGAACCGGGCTTCGCCTCGTTCACCCTGCATCGTGGAGAGATCCTGGGGATTGCCGGCCTGGTCGGATCGGGACGAACGCGGCTGCTCCGCGCCATCTTCGGTCTTGCAGCGGTCAGGAGCGGGACGCTGCGGATCGGCGCCTACAGCGGAGGCGCGATCGGCGCCGGACCGCGAGGACGATGGCGAGCGGGCATGGGCCTGCTCAGCGAAGACCGCAAGAGCGAGGGGCTGGCACTCGGTCTGAGCGTCGCCGACAACCTCACCATGACGCGGCTGCAACCGTTCGGACCGCCGGCGCTGGTCCTGCCGGCACGCCAGATCAAAACGTCGAGTGCGTGGATTTCGCGAATGCAGATCACGTGCGCCGCACCCTCACAACCCGCGGGGGAGCTGTCCGGCGGCAACCAGCAGAAGATTGCGCTGGCGCGGCTTCTCCACCACGACGTTGACGTGCTGGTGCTCGACGAGCCGACCCGTGGAATCGATGTCGGCAGCAAGGCGCAAATCTATCGGTTGATTGACGAGCTCGTTGCCGACGCACCGATCGAATCGGCGCGGCGCCCGAAAGCGGTGCTGATCGTGAGCAGCTACCTTCCCGAGCTGCTGGGGCTGTGCGATCGGATCGCCGTCATGCGGCGCGGACGCCTGGGTCCGCCGCTGCCGGTGGCCGGTCTCACCGAGCACGATCTGATGATGCAGGCGACCACCGGGGCGACCTCGTGACGGCGCGAACGCTCGTCGATCGCGCCGGCGTGTTTTTCGGGCTGGTGCTCGTCGCGACCATCTTCGGTGTGCTCGTCGGCAGCCAGTTCTACGCTCCCGCGAACCTCGAGCTGATGGCGCGGCAGACGGCGATCGTCTGCATGGCGGCGCTCGGCATGACGATCGTGATTGCGACGGGGGGCATCGACCTGTCCGTCGGCTCCATGATTGCGCTGACCACGGTGGTCATCGCGCTGATGCTGCGCGCCGGATTGGCGCCCCTCGGTGCCGCCGCGGCCGGAGTCGCGGCAGCCGCGTTGTGCGGCTGCATCAACGGTATCCTGATTACGCGCCTGAAAGTGGTCCCCTTCATCGTCACGCTCGGGACGATGCTGATCGTGCGCGGAGTTGCGAAGGGACTGGCCGAAGAACGCCGCATCGAAGCACCGATCTCATGGCTGAACGATCTCCTGCGCTCGCAGCGCGGCGCCGTCGGGCTGCCGCCCGGGATCTGGGCCGTCATCGTGCTGGCGCTTGTCGTCGCCGGCATACTCCGCTACACGCGCTTCGGACGCCATGTGTTCGCGACCGGATCGAACGAGAGGATGGCGCGGCTGTGCGGCGTGTCGATCGCGCGCACCAAGATCATCGTCTACACCATGTCGGCGGCGCTCGTCGGCATGGCCGGACTCCTGCAATTCTCGAAGCTGTCGGTGGGCGATCCGACTGTGGCGGTCGGGCTCGAACTGGACATCATCGCCGCCGTGATCATCGGCGGCGGCAGCCTGACCGGGGGACGCGGCACCGTCGCGGGGACGGTGATTGGCGCGGCCATCATGACCATCTTCCAGATCGGCTGCTCGCAGAAGGGGCTGGCCAACTGGGTCCAGCAGATCGTGACGGGCGGTATCATCGTTGCCGCCGTGGCGCTCGATCGCGTGCGATCCACGAGAACCTGACATGAAGATCGTCGACATTGAGATCCTCGACCTGCGCTTTCCGACCTCGTTGACCAGCGCCGGCACCGACGCGGTGCACAAGGACCCTGACTATTCGGCCGCCTACGTCATCCTCCACACCGACGAGGCCCACCAGGGCCACGGCTTCACGTTCACCATCGGACGCGGCAACGAAGTCTGCGCCGAAGCGATCCGGGCGTTCATCCCGCTGGTGATGGGACGAGACGTCGACGAAGTGTTTGCCCGCCCCGCCGCGTTCTGGCGCGCGCTCGCCAACGACTCGCAGCTCCGCTGGCTCGGGCCGGAGAAGGGCGTCATTCATATCTCGATGGCGGCAATCGTCAACGCGATGTGGGACCTGCACGCGAAGCAGGCGGGCCAGCCGCTCTGGCAGCTGCTGTCCGGCATGACGCCGCGGCAGATCGTGAACGCCATCGACTTCCAGTACATCACCGACGCGCTGACGCCCGGCGAGGCGCTGCAGATTCTCGAACGGCAGCACGACTCGAAGCCCGGGCGAGAGGCCATTCTGTTGCGGGAGGGCTACCCCGCCTACACCACGTCAGCCGGCTGGATGGGTTATTCCGACGAGAAGGTGCGGGGATTGTGCCGCGACGCGGTCGCCGAGGGTTTTACCCACTTCAAGGTGAAGGTAGGTGGCGATCCGGCGGACGATGCGCGGCGCGTCGCAATGGTGCGGGACGAGATCGGCCCCGGCCGCTACCTGATGATCGATGCCAACCAGCGCTGGGACGTCAACGAGGCGATCGCGCGGGTCCGCGAGCTGTCGCGGTTCGATCTGCTCTGGATCGAGGAGCCGACGAGCCCCGACGACGTGCTCGGCCACGCGGCAATCGCCAGGGCGGTCGCTCCGGTTGGTGTCGCAACGGGCGAACACTGCGCCAATCGCGTCCTGTTCAAGCAGTTGCTTCAGGCCCGGGCGATCAGCTTCTGCCAGATCGACAGTTGCCGGCTCGGCGGCGTCAACGAAAACCTCGCCGTGATCCTGATGGCGGCAAAGTTCGGCATTCCGGTCTGTCCGCACGCGGGCGGTGTCGGCCTCTGCGAACTGGTGCAGCACCTGTCGATGTGGGACTACCTGGCGGTGTCTGGGCGCATGGACGACCGCGTCACGGAATTCGTCGATCACCTTCACGAGCATTTCGTCGATCCCGTCGTCTTGCGGCGGGGCCGCTACATGGCGCCGGCGGCGCCCGGCTACAGTTCAGAAATCAAACCGGCTTCCCGGGAGGCGTATCTCTATCCGGGCGGCCCGATCTGGCGCGCGCTGCCGCAAAGCGTGAAAGAATCGGCTGCATGGCCGGGGTGCTGACGCGGCGGAACTTGCTCTCGTTCGACGGCGGCGACCGGACGAGCGAGTCCGACCACTGGGTGCGCATCCATCGCGTCGCGATGGCCTGCCGTTTCGAAGTCATGCTGGCGTCGAGCGACAGCGGCCACCTCGCCGCGGCGCGCGCGGCGCTCGACGAAGCTGGCGATCTGGAGTCGGCACTGACGTTTTTTCATGATGCCGGTTACGTGCCCGATTCGAATCGCCGTGGCGCGACCGAAGAGGTCACGGTTCCCGGCCGGATCTTTTCGCTGCTGACGCGCAGCGCCGAGCTGCACGCCTGCACCGGCGGAGCCTTTGACGTGACATTGGGGCCGCTCAGCCGGTGCTGGAGCTTTCTGCAGCGCGACGGACGGCTGCCGACGGACGAGAACGTCGCCGGCGCGCGGCGCCTGGTCGGGATGCGCCACATGCGGCTGGATGCCGCGTGCAACCGCGTCCACTTCGACCGTGCCGGCGTCGAGGTGAACTTCGACGCGATCGGCAAGGGCTACGCGCTCGACCGCATGGGCGA
>JANPCT010000224.1:0-4316 GCA_031431095.1 Acidobacteriota bacterium
TCGCGGAAACCAGCGTCGAAGATCGTGCTGATGTTCGCGAATTTTCCAATGGTCAGGAAGACGGCCTTCGCGGTGGCGCCGTTACCGAAGAGCAGCGACGAGGGAAGAGTGACGCCATCCGGCAGTTCGAGCCCGGGCGCGGGCAGATCGCGGGTCCGTTCGATGAGGCTCTCGAGCTCGGTGCGGCCGGCGCGGGTGACGGCGAGGCGGTTGCGGAGGCGCCGCCGCGCGTCCCTCAACGCGACGTCGACCTGCGAATCCGTAGGGTTCAGTTCGGCCGCGACCTGATACTCGAGCACCGCCTCTTCGAAGCGTTCGAGTCCGGCAAGGCGGCGGCCGCGGACGGCGTGTTCCTGCGATGCGCGCAGCTTCGCGCGGTCGAGCGACAGCCGTGCGTCGGAGCTGCCCGGATTGCTGCGCGCCAGTTTGGTGTATTCGACGACGGCGCGGTCGTAGTCCTGCGCCAGTTCGGCCTGTCGTCCCCGCCGCATCGCGGAGGAAGAGGCACAACCTGCCGCGAACGTCACCAGCAACGCGAGCGTGACGGCTCGCGCGCGGCAACCGTCAACGCGAGATGACATCGGCCCCTTTAGGAATCTTGAAGGTGAACCCACCGTCCGAGAGGCCGGTATTCTCCTTGTAATTGCTGAACTCGAACGAGGAGCGCCCGCCCTGCTGATCCGCGGCGGTGAGCGAGCGAATCTGCATCGTCTTCCCGTCGACGCCGAGGAGCAGCCAGTCGTAGTCCTGCTGTTTCTGTTTGGGAACCAGGCGCAGGGTCACGATACCGCCGGCGGATTCCCCCGCGTACTTCACATTGAAATCGCGTGTCAGGTTGCCTTTGCCCGCGAGAAACAGCACCGCAGTCGTCGCTTCGTCGTCGGTCGGCACGTCGCCGACGATGACCTGCTTGTCGGCCGGGATGTAGGAGTAGATTTTGCGCCCGTCCGAGACGAACACCTTTTTATCCGGCGCTGCGTAGTCCCAGCGCATCTTGCCGGGCTTCTTGATCTGGACGCTGCCGCGCTCGGTGGATTTTCTATTGAGCACGCCGCCTTCGTAGGCGTGCGTGAAGTCCGCCGTAAAGTCCTTGACGCGGTCGTACCTCTGCTGGACTGCGGCGGCCATCTCGAGCGCGGACGGGCGCGTCTGTCCGGCGGCAACGGCCGAGGCCATGAGCAGCAGCGCCGACAGTGCGAATCGAGTCATTGTGGGCATCAAGTTGAGCGGCAGGGCCTGTTCGAGTGTAGCACCGGGTGGGTGCAGTTCCGCGCAACCCGTGGGGCGCTGCAACCCGCTCTTACGCCCGGCGGGTTGGTAGACGCGCTGAACTTGTGAGCTCAGCGTGCGCGTTTGCGCGCGACGAAAGCCCGGACCGCGTCGAGTGGCCGGGCATTCAACACATGGGCTGGCTCGACCCATCCGCGGCGGGCCGTGCCCACGCCCATTTGCATCTGCCGATCCAGCGCAACAGCGCGATGGCAGTCGCTATCGATGACGACCGTCGCGCCTGCGCGGACGGCCTCTCCGGCGCGTTCGCCGCTGAGGTCGAGATGTGACGGAGCGCCGTCGATCTCGAGCGCGGTGCCGGTCTCCGCGGCGGCTTCGTAAATGGCGGCGTAGTCGAGGTCATAGCCGGCGCGGCGTCCGACAAGTTGATTGGCCGGGTGGGTGATGACCGACACCAGCGGATGGCGGATTGCGGCCAGGCACCGCCGGGTCAGCCGGGCGCCGTCGTGCCCCGCGGAGTCGTGCAGGGACGCGAGGACGATGTCGAGGGGTTCGAGCGCGGCGTCGGGGCAGTCGAGCGTGCCATCCGGCATGATGTCGACTTCGAGACCGTGCAGGATCGTCATCCCCGGCGCTGTCTCGCGCAGCCGGGCGATCTCATCGCCTTGCCGTGCCAGTTGGTCGAGCGAGAGCGTCCGCGCCGCTGCGGCGTGCTCCGAATGGTCGGTGATGGCGATGTACTCATGGCCGAGCGCGTGCGCCGCTTCGATCATGCGCGGCAGGGAGTCGCGTCCGTCGCTGTAGGTCGAGTGCATGTGCAGATCGCCGCGGATGTCCGCGCGTTCGATCAGCCTGGGCACGTCCCCCCGCATGGCACGGTCGATCGCGCCAGGGCCGTCGCGCGTTTCAGGCGGCAGCCACGCGAGTCCGGCCTGCGCGTAGACATCGCGCTCGGATGCACAGGCCCGCCGTGTGCCTCGGTTGAAGACTTCCGCCGCGTGCGCCGGCGGGCCGGTCGTGGAGAAGAGCACCGTGCCGTAGTCGGCGGGTGTGGTGACCCGCACGTCCACTTCGCTGCCTGCGAACAGCACAACCAGCCGCCGTGGCCCGCGGTGCAGGACGTCGGCGATCGTCGGCAGCGCCGCGATGGCGTGGATGGCGGACGCGGGATCCTCCGCCTGTGCGACCACGACCAGCTCCCTGACCAGCGGTTCTGCGCGACGTATTGCCGCCGAGGCTTCGACCGCGTGAAGACTGCGGCAATGGCTTCGCAGCGATGCGATCAGAGTATCGAGGATGTCCCACGCGCGTCCCAGCATCACGGGACGCGCTTCCTGCGCGAGCGTCTCGGCGGCTCGACGCAGCCGCGGGTCGGCGGCCACGGCGCGATCTTCAACCACCGCCAGTTCGAGGTCAGCGAGGGTGAGCACGTCGTCCGCCACCAACGCCTGCTCGGCTGCATCGTCGACGATGCGCAGCCCGCGGAGGCGGCCGAGCAGAGAGGGGACGGCGTTCAACCTGGCGATTGTACTTCGCCGCGTTTACTTGACGAAGTCGATAGAGATGGTCGCGTGGACGCCCGCCGTGATCGTCGCGGTGACTTTGCGCTCGCCGAATTGCGGGTTCCTGAAGACGATCTCTCGCGTGCCGAGACGGATCGCGACGTTCGCAAGCGGGGTCTCGCCCGCTTTTTCTCCGTCGATGAACACTTCGGCCCACGGCGCGGCATTGATGTTGGCGCGGCCGCGCGGGTCGAGGGTCACGCGCGTGACCTCGCCGGCTTGGATCTCGACGGTCTCCGTGGCGACGTACGAAAGATCCTTGTTGGAGACGCGGAGCTCGTGCCGGCCCGGCGAAAGCAGGATCTGCTCGCTGCTGGTTCCCAGGGATTTACCGTTCTCCGCCACCTGGATTTCAAAGGGCGCCGAAATCGCGGCGAAGCCGGAGAAGAGCGGCAGGTCGATCGCGACTGTCTTGCCGCTTTCAACGCGGACGGTGCGGCGTGCCGACGCGCCGCTCGGCGCCGTGACGACGACAACGTGACGGCCGGGGGTCATGGTGTCGAGTGTCAGCGGCGTCTCGCCTGCCGCTTTTCCGTCGATCGTCACCCGGGCGCCAGCCGGCTGAGTGGTGATCGCGAGACGCGCGGCGCCTGCCGGCGGGGGGGCCGGCGCCGGCGCCGCGGACGGCGGGGCGGTGGTGGCGACAGTCTTGAGCAGCGGGACGCTCGACGGCGCGTAGCCCGACGAAATCGCAACCGCTGCGCCGATGAGGATCGCCCCCGCGGCAATCAGCTTCCAGGGGACCGGCCGCGCCTCGGAGTGGGGCGCGAAAGGTTCATAGGCGCCTTCCGCGGACATCTCGCCGGGCTCGGGTTCGTGACGGCTCTCGGTGCGGTGTGAGGTGTGCGAGCCCGGTTCCTCCCTGAATCGGATTGCTCCGCCGCCTGCCGCCGGCGATCCGCCGGCGCCGAATGAGATCGACGGGGGGGCGGCCGCAGCAACAGGCTCGACCTCTGGAGTCAGCGGCTCCGGCGCCCGCGGTGTCCATGCCGACGGCTCTGACGGAGGCACATAGATCGGATAGGCACGAGGCGCTGCGGCCGCCGGCGCCTCACAGACGACGGGGTCGAACTTGGCGGCGCTATCGGGTGACACCAGCCAGCCGCCTGACGGCGCAGCCGCGACCGCCGGCCGGGCTGCGGCGACCGGCGCGGACGCGGGAACGGGCGCCGGAGCAGCGATCACAGCGGGCGCAGAAGCGGCGATCGACGCCGGCGCGTCCTGCGATTCCTGTTCCGCGCGTTCGAGGGCCTCCTGCTCCGCGCGTTCGAGGGCCTCCTGTTCCGCGCGTTCGCGGGCAACGGCCTCCTCCCGTTCGCGCTCCCGCTTGCGCTGTGCGGCCTCGAGGCGCTCGGCTTCGACTCGGGCCCGTTCGGCGCGCTCACGCTCCTCCTCCTGCTCCTCGCGTTCGGCTTCACGTCGCGCGAGCTCGGCACGCGCTTCCTCCAGGCGTTCGGCCTCGAGGCGCGCCTTTTCGGCGCGATCGCGCTCCGCCCGCGCCGCCTCGAGCAGCTCGCGCTCGCG
>JANPCT010000225.1:0-1938 GCA_031431095.1 Acidobacteriota bacterium
CAGGCCATCGAGCCCGGCGCACTCGTCCGCCTCGTTGAAGTGTGTGACCGGACGGCCAGCGAACAGGACACGCGTGCCGTCGCGCGATTGCACGGGCGGCCGCTGGCTGTTGTTCAGCGTGCCTTCGACCAGGTCGCTCGCCGGCAGCAGGTCCTTGAGACCCTGCTGATACTGGATGCCAATCGCGTCGCAGCCGAAGTCGTCGGCGATGCGCACCGCGGCGACGTACATCTTGCACTGCAGCCGTACTTGCGACCGGGTCAGGTGCGTCGCATGGTCGCGGCCGAAGTGGAAGCGCATGCCGTGCCGTTCCATCCACGCGCGCACCGCATCCGCCTCGCGATCCGGCACCGTCATCGTCTCTGCATACAACGCCGACTGGCTGAGCCGCTCCTTGAACACGCCGCAGGCGTGCAGCGCATGGTCCGGGATGATCGCGTTGAACATGCCCATGCAGCCTTCATCGAATACGCCGAGGATGGCCTTCTCGCGCCGCAGCGTCCCGGCCAGGCGGGCGCCGCGGCGCGCCGCGCGCGGAGGCACGGTCAGGTCCCCGAGCGGGCGCGCATGAGACGTGTCGTACGCGATCCGGCCGCGCGTCAGCCATTGCCGCAGGCGGCCCCGGAACACACGATCGGTGAAGTCCTCGCCCCAGAGCGTCGAGTAGCGGACGCCCGCTTTGGTGAGCGAGCCGTTCAGGTTCAACATGCCGACCAGTCCGGGCCACTGCCCGCTCCAGTTGGCCACGGTGAGAATCGGCGCCCGGTGAGTGGTCAGGCCCGGCAGGACGTGATGCGAGTACTGCCACACCGCTTCGGCGACGATCAGTGGCGCGTCAGGGTCGAGGTGCCGGAACACCTCGAGACCCTCGCGCTGACTGGCGATGAACCCGTGGCATTCCCGCTGCTTGAAGGCGTGGCCACGCGAGAGCGTGAATCCCTCAGCGGCGACGGCAGTGCCGAGGGCAGCCTCCATGGCGGCCTGCGCCGGCCAGCACGCCTGGTTTGCCGAGAGGCGGAGATCGCCGCTGGCCACCAACTGCACCACGCGAGTCAACGAGGCGGAAGCGGACACAGCGCGGCCATATCATTCCCTGGACCATTCATATCATTTCGCCGACTGGAGCAGCCGATGACAGACCGTCCACTCGATCCGCCGTGCCCGACATGCGGCACACCGCTCGTGCACGTCACGACGGAAGTGTCCTCGGGCGCTTTCCGCACACAGTCAGCTTCCATGCCGCAAATCCCCGTCCACTTCTACGACTGCCCGTCCTGCAACAGCTGCTGGAAACTGGGGCAGCGGTTGCTCCCCGACCCGGTGCGGCAGATCCTCAAGGGCTGACCGCGTTTGGCGCGTGCGCGCGGCACAACTTGCGAAAATCGCAATCGCTGTGCCGTTGTGAGACACCCACCAGACACGATTTTCGTCGCCGCCCGCGGGTGCGAAGCCCCCCACCGTGCAAATCCCTGCAAGACAGCCCTCTTGCGTCGTGGCATACCTCGTGCTCTTTCAGGGGCGTCGGCTTCCGGCCGCATAATCATCGTGTCTATCCGCACGCCTTGGGAGCCCCAGTTCGATCGATCGAGCCGCAACGACGGCACGACGGGAACGAACACGCTCGCCGTGGTGCACGAGTCGCGCGGAACCGGGCTGAGCTACGAAACCTACTACGGCCTCAACGAAAAGCCCTTCAGCCTGTCGTCCGACTCGAGGTTCTTCTACCAGAGCCGCGCTCACGCGCCCGCCTACGAAGATCTGCTGGCCGGCATCCGCCGCCGCGAAAGCCTCAACGTCCTGACCGGCGACATCGGCACCGGCAAGACGACGCTGTGCCGGACGGTGCTGCAGAACCTCGATCGCAAGACGTTCAGTGCCTTCGTGCCGGATCCCTTCGCCTCACGGAAGGATCTGCTCAAAGTTCTGCTGATGGACTTC
>JANPCT010000226.1:0-7673 GCA_031431095.1 Acidobacteriota bacterium
TCATCCCTCCTGGCGCGACCGGCCAGCTGCTCGACGTGCTGGCGCGCTCGGGTGTGGACCCTTCGGATCTCCCGGAGGAGCTGCAGTTCGAGATCGTCAACGAGTCTCCGCGGCCGGCGGTGAGCGTTCGCGCGGATACGCGCGTGACGCCGGCGTCACCGGCGACGAGCCTGAACGCGACGGTCACGTTCGACTACGGCGGCCACATCGTCGCCCCTGGCACCGGGGCCACGACTTTCGATTCCGTCCGGCGCCTGCTGATCCGGCGTGACGTCAACACCGAGCAAGCGGCTCTCGCGCGGCTGACCGAGGCCGGCTTCTGGCGTCAGTGGGACTACGAAGCGGCCAGGCAGCATTTCGCTGTCACGGTCGCGCGCTTTCCGGCTGCCGTTCGCGAGCTGGTCGCCGAAGGCTGGCGCGTCGAAGCGGAAGGGCGCACGTTCCGCTCGGTCGAGTCGATGCGTTCGGACGTTCGCTCCGGGATCGACTGGTTCGAGCTGCACGGCTCCGTCGACTTCGGCGGCGGGCAGGTCGTGGCGCTGCCGCGCCTGCTCGAGGCCTTTCGTCACGGGCGAGCCACGGTCAGTCTCGACGACGGCACCACCGGCATCGTCCCTGAGGCCTGGCTGCGCAGCTGGGCGGGCATCGCCGGCGTCGGCGAGACCACCGGCGATCACGTGCGTTTCAGAACGTCGCAGGTGGCGCTGCTCGACGCGGCGCTCGAGGCGCAGCCCGCCGTTCGGGTGGACGAGAAGTTCGCCCGGGTGCGCGACGAGCTGTCGACGTTCAGCGGCATTGCGCCGATCGACGCGGCGCCGTCCTTTGCCGGGCAGCTTCGCGACTACCAGCGCGACGCGCTCGGTTGGCTGGCATTCCTGCGGCGGTTCGGCTTCGGCGGCTGCCTCGCGGACGATATGGGCCTCGGCAAGACCGTCATGGTCCTCGCATGGCTCGATCGGCTGCGCGCCACGAAGGAGACCTCCGGCCCCTCCCTCGTCGTCGTGCCGCGGTCCGTGGTGTTCAACTGGAAAGAGGAGACGGCGCGTTTCGCGCCGCGGCTGAAGGTGCTCGACTTCAGTGGCGCGGATCGATCCGCCGGCCGCCTCGACGACTACGACATCGTGCTCACCAGCTACGGGACGCTGCGGCGTGACGCGCTGCTGTTGAAGAACGTGGAGTTCGAGTACGCGATTCTCGACGAGGCGCAGACGATCAAGAACGCGAACACCGCCGCCGCCAAGGCGGCCCGGTTGATCCGCGCCAAACACCGTCTGGCCTTGAGCGGCACGCCGATCGAGAACCACCTCGGCGAATTGTGGAGCCTGTTCGAGTTCCTGAACCCGGGCCTGCTCGGCACATCGTCAGCCTTCGCGCGCCATCGCGGCGCCGCCGCCAGGCAGGACAGGCGCGCGATCGAGGTGCTGTCGCGGGGCATCCGGCCGTTCATCCTGCGGCGGACCAAGGCGCAGGTCGCGCCGGAGCTTCCCGCCCGCACCGAGCTGACGATGCATTGCGACATGGCCGGTGTGCAGCGCGAGCTGTACGACGAGCTGCGCGATCATTACCGGACCGCGCTGCTGGGGCGGATCGCCCGCGACGGGCTGCAGAAGTCGAAGATGCACGTGCTCGAGGCCCTGCTGCGGCTTCGCCAGGCGGCTTGCCACCCGGCGCTCATCGACCCGCGCCACAGCGATGTGCCGTCGGCGAAATTCGACGCGTTGCTGCCGCATCTGGCGGAGGTGCGCGAAGAGGGGCACAAAGCGCTCGTCTTCTCGCAGTTCACCAGTCTTCTTGCCCTGCTCCGCGCGCGCCTCGATCAGGCGGGGGTGCCGTACGAGTACCTCGACGGCCGCACCAAGGACCGGCAGGCGCCCGTGCACCGGTTTCAAACCGACCCGCACGCCGGGTTGTTTCTGATCAGCCTCAAGGCCGGAGGGCTGGGTCTGAATCTGACCGCAGCCGAATACGTCTTCCTGCTCGACCCGTGGTGGAATCCCGCGGTGGAGGCGCAGGCGATCGATCGCGCTCATCGCATCGGACAGGCGAACCACGTCTTCGCTTACCGATTGCTCGCGACCGGTACCGTCGAAGAAAAGATTGCCGAGCTGCAGCGCAGCAAGCGCGATCTCGCCGATGCGATCCTTCAGGCTGACGCGGGCTTGCTGCGCAACCTGAAACAGGAGGATCTCGAGATCCTGCTGTCGTAGCCGCCGCGCCAGGGCGAGTGGGGCTTACGCTTTCCTCACGAGGGACGCGATCACCGCAACGAGCTCCGCTGGCTCGACGGGCTTGGAAAGGTGCCATTGGAAGCCGGCGTCGATTGCGCGGCGCCGGTCCGCGGTGCGCGCGTAGGCCGTCACCGCTATGGCGACGAGAGGCTGACCGACGCGCGCGGCGATCGCGTGTTGCAGCAGCTCGTAGCCGTCCTCACCCGGCATCTCGATATCCGAGAGCAGGACGTCGATGCCGCCGGCGTCCAGCACCCGCAGCGCATCAGCAGCAGACGGCGCAGTGAGGACTTCGGCTCCCGCCGAGACAAGTATGGACGCGAAGAGCTCCCGGGCATCGGCCTCGTCATCCACGACCAGCGCCCTGACGCCGTCGAGACGATCCCCATCCGGCCGCAGCCGGCTTCCTTTCGTCGGCGCGCGTTCCGTGCCTTCGTCCAGGCGAACCGGTCGCATGGGCAGGCTGACGCGGAAGGTCGCACCTCTGTCGTCCCCTTCGCTGTGCGCCGCCACGGTGCCGCCGTGCAGTTCGACGAGGTGGCGGACGATGGCGAGGCCGAGCCCGAGGCCGCCATAGCGCCGCCGCGATCCGGCGTCTGCCTGCCGGAAACGCTCGAAGACGTGGGGCAGGAATTCCGGAGAGATGCCGCTTCCGGTGTCCGTGACGGAGATCTCAACCTGTGACTCGGTCGCCCTGAGATCCAGCCGCACCGTGCCGCCTTCGGGCGTGAACTTGATCGCGTTCGACAGCAGGTTCCAGACCACCTGCTGCAGCCGATCCGGATCGGCAATGATCGGTGGCGTCGCTGGATCAAGCTCGCTTTCGAAGGCAATCGATCGGGCCGACAACGCCGGCGTGACCGTCTCGATGGCCGCCCGCAGCACGTCCCCGACGTTGACGACGCGCGCGTCGAGCCGCAGCTTCCCGCTGATCGCGCGGGACACGTCGAGCAGGTCGTCGATGAGGCGGGTTTGCGCATGCGCATTGCGCTCGATGGCCGCGATCGCCCGTGCCTGTTGCCCCGCCTCCATCTGCCGCGTGCCGAGGACGCGGGCCCAGCCGTAGATGGCCGTCAGCGGCGTGCGCAGCTCGTGCGACACGGTCATGAGGAACTCGTCCTTCATGTAACTGGCGGCTTCCGTTTCCTTGCGCGCGCGCTGCTCGCGATCCAGCGCGCCCTCGAGCCGCTCGTTCGCATCGCGCAGGCGCTCGGATTCGAGCCGCTGCACCGACGCAAGGTCGCGTTGCGCCTGCACACGCGCGTCGATGAGACGGAACAACACCGTGACCATCGCCGCCATCGTCAGCGTCAGCGCCCCGAACGCGATGGCGGTGACGCGGCGCTGCCGCCGCCAGTCGCGCAGGACCTCGTTGCGCCTGAGCGAGACCGCCACGACGATCGGCGGCTTGCCGATCGTGCTGTAAGCGCTGATGAACTGCGGTCCGCCCTCCGTCAGTGGTGAATGGACGATGCCGGCAGGTCGGGCGCGCGCCCGCATCAGCAGCGGATCGCCGGCCGCCGTCTCGTTGATGTGACTGGTCGGGGACGGCTCCCGGAAGAGGACGACGCCGTCGGGATGCAGCACCGAGATGATGCCGTCGGTGCCGACGTCGAGCGTCTTGAAGAACGCGCGATACGCCTCCGGCAGTACGGTCGCGACGAGGATGCCGTCGAATCTGCCGTCGTTGTCGAACAATGGCCTGCCGAACGGCATGATGTAGGCCCGGGCACCGACGACCGAGCGAAACGGCCGATCGAGCACGAGTTCGTCCGCCCCGGACGTAGAGAGACGCGTGTAGATGTAGCTGTCCCGCCGCGATTGTCCGAGGATCGCTTTTTGTGTCGAGTGCGTGACGATGCCGGCCTTGTCCGTGACGGTCAGGGACCCGGCCTCGGGCAGCGCGGCCTTGGCGGCGGCCAGGATCGGATCCCATGTCGCCTCGCTTGCGGCCGGTCCTCCCTGGCGCCGTCCGTGGACGGCGAGCTGGCGCAGCGCCGCATCGCCGGAACTGAACGAGCCGCGGATGTATTCCGAAAGCACCGACGAGAGGTTCATGGCCCTGGTGTCGGCCGAGTCCAGGATGCCATCGCGCCGCCACCACAGATCGGCGATGACCAGCGCGCCGACGGCGACGAGCACCGTCGCCGTGAAGACGGCGATGTGCAATTTGGGCCGGCGCCTGACGCTGCCCGTCAGACGCGAAAATCGTGACAACTGGAAAAGTGTAGCTTGTTGCCGCGACTGCACGAAGCTCAGCCGGCGCCTCGCGTCGAATTGGCCTGTATCCTGCACAGCTCAGTCCGAATGTCGCTACAGGGACTTCTCGATCCGACTCAGCAGGACGTGGTGCGCGAGGAGCGGCGCATCCTGAACGACCTGCGCACCAGCCTCGTGCGGTTCGGCGCGAGCGACGACAGCATGGCGCCGCTCGCGCGATCGATCGAACAGCTCGACGAGTTGTTCCTCCTCGTGGTCGTCGGCGAGTTCAACGCCGGGAAGAGCGCGTTCATCAATGCCCTCGCCGGCCAGCGGCTGATGGAGGAGGGGGTCACCCCGACGACGGCGCACGTCACGGCCGTCCGCATCGACGACATCAATATCGTCGATACGCCCGGCACTAACGCCATCATCAGGGAGCACGAGCAGATCACGTCCGAGTACGTGCCGCGGGCGGACCTGGTCCTGTTCGTGACCTCCGCCGACCGGCCCTTCACCGAGACCGAGCGCGCGTTTCTCGAACGCATCCGCGACTGGGGCAAGAAGGTTGTCGTCGTCATCAACAAGATCGATATTCTCCCTGGAGAGAAGGAGCTCGGCGAGGTGCGCGCCTACGTGGCGGACAATGCCCGTCGTCTTCTTGGCGTCACACCGGAGCTCTTTCCGGTCAGCGCCAGGGCGGCATTCCGCGCCAAGACCGGCGAGCCGCAGCTGTGGACGGCGAGCGGGTTCGAGCCGCTGGAGCGCTACATCAAGACCACGCTCGACGAGGGCGCGCGCACCCAGTTGAAGCTGATGAACCCGCTTGGTGTCGGCGCCGCGCTGATCGACCGCTACGTTATTGCCACCCGTGAACGCACGCACGCGCTGCAGGCGGACGTCGCATTGCTGGACGACGTCGAGACGCAGCTCGGATTGTTCGAACAGGACATGGCGCGCGAGTTCGAGGGGCGGATGGCCACCGTTGACAACGTGCTGCTCGAGATGGAGCGCCGCGGCCACGACTATTTCGACGACACCATGCGGATTGGCCGGGTCATGGACCTGCTCAACCGCTCGCGGGTGCAGGAAGGGTTCGAGCGGCAGGTGGTCGCCGATGCGCCGCAGCAGATCGAGAAGCGCGTCAACGAACTCATCGACTGGCTCGTCGATGCCGACTTCCGCCAGTGGCAGCGCATCACCAAGCACCTGGCGGACCGCCGGCGCGCGTCGCGGGACCGGATTGTCGGGCAGGCACAGGAAGACGAGGAATCGCGTCCGTTCCACGACGAGCGCCGCCGCATGGTCGACACCGTCGGTCGCGTCGCGCAGACGGTGGTGGACACCTACGATCGCCGGCGTGAGGCGAGCCAGCTCGCCGACGGCGCGCGCAACGCGGTTGCCACCGCTGCGGCCGCCGGCGCCGGAGCGCTCGGACTGGGGACGCTGATCACCATTGCGGCGAGCACCGCAGCCGCGGACGTCACGGGGATCATCCTCGCCAGCGTCGTCGCTGCGCTGGGCTTTTTCATCATTCCCGCGAAGCGGAGCAAAGCCAAGGCGGAGATGCGGCAGAAGATCGCGGACGTGCGGGCCCGGCTGTCGGCGGCGCTGCGCGCGCAGTTCCAGGAGGAGATCGGCCGCAGCACCACCCGGATGCGCGAGAGCATTGGTCCCTACAGCCGCTTCGTCCGCGCGGAAGGGGAGAAGCTTCAGGACACCGAGACGCGCCTGGCGCAACTGCGCACCGAGCTCGATCGCGTCCGCCAGCGCGTAGTGGCGATGGCGGCGTAGGCGGCCTACGCCAGGCGCGGGACGCGGACACCGGGACGCGCGGGCGTGCTGGTCGGCGCCGGGCTGATGATGCGGAGCCTCATGAAGCTATACCGGATGGCGCGACCCGCGTGGATCCGCTGGTGGCACTAAGAGCGGATTGAGCTGGGCGGCCGGACTCCGCTGGCGGGGCCAATCAACTCACGCCCCCCTCGCGCAGTTGCCTGGACTTGTGAGCTAGCGTTCCTCGACACCAGCGGTCCTTGACGATCAGTGGAGGCCGGACCGAAGGTCTCGCAGCATTCCGCATCTGATTGCGTGAGACGGCTGGAAAGTTGCCGGGACGCCTCTTTTCTGCAAACCTCTCCGCCTCTCTTTCCGTCTGAGAACACATGTCCATCTTCCAGAAGCTGTTCTTGAAGCAATCCGATGCGGCCAAGCCGCGCATCCGCGTCTGCGTCGAGTGCGGGATGCCCGTGGCGGAACACAAGGAATGGTGCAGCATCTTCCGCACGCAGCAGGAGATGGCGGCGAAGGCGGCGGCCGCGCCGCGCGCACAGCAGGCCTGATCCGGCTGAGCCGGTTCGCGGCCTGCCGATTGCTTCGATGCGGGTTCATGCCTCGCATTGCAGCGTTTCTGGTCACTTCCTTCCTCCTCAGTAGTGGGTACGTGTCGGCCGGGACCGTCACCGCGGTCAAGACCAGCGAAGCCACGGTCGCGATCGGTGCGTCTGTATCGGTCACGGTCAGTGGCACCAACCCGTGCGGCGCCGCTTTCATCGACTACGGTGACGGCACCGCCATCACTTATGCGCTCACCACCCTGCCAACCACCCAGACTCACGCGTATCAGAAGGCCGGCACCTTGACGATCGTGGCGCGCGGCATGGGCAACTGCGATGGCGAAGCCACCACGCGGATTCAGGTGAACGCCGCTGCGCCTCCGCCCCCGCCCCCGCCCCCGTCCGCGGCGGAGATCAGGGGCCTGGGCTTCACACCGAAGGTCGGCGTGGTGCGCCAGCCGGTGGCGATCACGATCGCGGGCCGCGGAGCGTGCCAATACACGCTGGATTTTGGCGACGGTAACCAGCAGGAGATGGACGGTGACCTGCCGCAGCGGGTCAATCACACCTACGCGCAGGCCCGGACCTACACCGTGATTGCGGCGCCGATGCCGCCGTGCACCGGGAAATTCACGGAGCGCCTGCAGGTCGCGGCGCGCGCCGGAGAGCGGATTCACGGCCTGAGTGTCGATCCGCCGAGGGGCACCGTCGGTCGCAGCGTCGCGATCGTGGTCGACGGCGTCGGCACGTGTGCGTACCGCATCGAATACGGCGACGGCAACCACGAGGATCGCACCCGGGTGCTGCCGGACCGCGTGCAGCATGTCTACAACGCGCGGGACTCGTATGTGATCGCCGTTACCGCGAGCGGCACCTGCGAGGGCCGGGCGGAGCGGACGGTGGACATCCG